>JAHACW010000006.1 GCA_018375675.1 Actinomyces sp.
CGGCCGCTGTGTGTGCCGGTGGGCGGCGGCCCGCCCGCGAGCCGTCCGCGCTGCGAGCTTCGCTCGGCGCGTCGTCTCGAAGCCCGGCCAGGCCCCGCCGCCGCCCACCGGCACCGCGGCAGGTCCCTTCGGCGCCCTCCACTCCAGTGGGGCTAGGTCGCTGTGAATAGCCCGGCCAGGCCCCGCCACCGCCCACCGGCACCGCGGCAGGTCCCTTAGGCGCCCTCCACACCGGCGGCGCTTGTGGTTCTGGTGTGCTCGGCCAGGCCCCGCCACCGCCTCATCAATTTCGCATGCAATTCCCTCGGATGTGTTTCATGGTTTGAAGTGTGATCGTTGGAATTCTGCGGATTCTGCGTTGGTGTGGGGTCGGGCTGAGTTGGAATTGCATGCGAAATTGCGGTGTGGAGTCTCTCTTCTGTGGTCGAGCTTGTTGCTCAGGGGTATTGCACTACTTGGGTAGGCATTGCACTGCTTAGTTGCCAGTGCACTGGTGCGCTATCTGGTGCATTGGTTCCGTATCTAGTGCATCGCTTCACTGTGGTGAAACTGGTGACGCCTTTCCGACCTTGTGTGAGTGCTGGCTTGAAACCGGCGTCGCCTTTGCTCGCGTAGGCCGAGCCTCAACTGAAACCGCCATCGCCTTTGCGGGCGAGAAATGGGTGTTTTTCGTGCGCTTTTCGGTTGCAGAGGTGTTGTGGGTTTCAACGGTTGCTGCTCAGGGGCGAGCATTGGTGTTGGCGGTTTCATGCTGGCCTACATCAGTGCCTGCAGTGGTGTCATTGGTTTCAAAGTCGGCGCGTGGCTGTGTCCTGTGCGCGAAAAAGTTCGCCCCGCGCGCCCTGATGTGTGCGTGAGCGCGAAAAAGTTCGCCCCGCATGCCCAAAACGGCCGAAAAACGCTGTTTTCAGGCGCGTTGGGCGAACTTTTTCGCGGAAATGCCGCTGGAGGGGCCGCGTTGGGCGAACTTTTTCGCGGGTAAGCTGCTGGAAGCCCCGCGCCGGGCGAACTTTGTCGCGCATGCTGGCGCTCCGGCTCATGTGAGCTCCTTGCGTTGCCCTCCATGCCTGCAATGGTGGGGGTTTTGCACTACACGAGTAGCGTCCCGCATAGTGGTGTAACCGTGGGTGGTCGGCTCGTTGCTTGTTATGGGTGCGGTCACTGCGTCAATTACATGCCCAAAGGCTCTGATCGTTGGCCCTCGAGCGACGCAAACCTGGACGTCATCGCTGACAATCGGGGTGAGCGCCCCGGCAAAACGCCCAACTGGGACGCACCCAAGCAACGCCTCGAACTGCTGCTCAGGACATAACCCGTCTTGCAACCACCCCTAGAATCCGGCCTCTCCCTCCTCGAACGGGGGTGTGATAGTTCCGTGTCGGTCGATAATTCGCGCGGGCTTCAACGGCGCGTCTCGAACGACATTGAGGAGCCGGTCGAAGGTTTCCATCGCGGCGTGACGTTTGGAGGGAACGAACTCCAGAGCGGACATGTACGGACTGATCTCATGACCCTTACCTGACAGGGTGTTAGCCAAGCTTGCTAGCGGGTTGGCTCGTGTACCTTCTTCAATAGCTCTCTCGATCCAGGAGCGACATTCGTTGACATCGTCAGCCCAGGTACGGAATACCTGCCCGGTGAGTTCTTGGTGCCAGGAGTAGTCGTCCGAACTGCTGGTTAGTGTCCATCCCGGCCACAGCGCATCGAAATCCTCCAGGTGCATGTCCCTGTCCTGGAGCGACCACCAACGCAACGAGCGTGCTTGGTAGTCCACGAATATCCCGGTGGTCGGAACATAGTCATCCGTGGTCTGCTCCCACGCATCCGATTCATCCGGTAGTCGGGAGGCGACCTCGCGAGCCAAAGCCAGGAAATTCTCAGGACCGCATTCAGTAAGATCATCCAGGAAGCCGTAGGCGCGCCAGGTGACCAAGGTGCCGTCTGCCATGCGCACGGTGATGGGATCAACTCCGTGCCACTCATCCCATGGCTCTAGACTGGGCGCGCGATCACACGGCAAACGATCAGAACGGTGTGTGAAGATGGTGGCCGGATCGACGCCCGCAGCCCGAAGAGTTCCACGGGTTCCTTCGGCTGACCAGACGGCCGTCCACCCAGGCCAGGTGTGCTCAACGAGGTAGTTGATAAGTCGAGGCATGTAGAGTGCCTCACTCTCCTCTGCCCACACCACCAGTTTCCTGGTCTCGTCGATCAGAAGTGTGCCCTCAATCCACGTCGCCCCCTTCCAAGCATGCGGATCATCAACACCCATCGGAGACATACGACGCACACGCTCGTAGGTGGCTTCCATACCGTCGATCGCAATGTCCAGTCCGACCGTTTGGGCCGCCGAGTGGTTGTAGTAGATCTCCCAACCAGAGTAAGTCTTAAGCAAAACACCTAACCGGGAACCCATCGTGACACCTCCAATTGGGAGAAAAATTTGGTCGGGAATGTCGTTTTCTCAGTGTCGACAGAAGCGAGCGAGATGCTTTATGCAAGTTCAAGCAATAGTACATTCGCGGGGTAGCTATTGACAGCAACCTATAGCGTTGATCGGTGAGCCTCCCCAGGGCCTCGCTGGTAGCACTTTCAGCTTCGTCAAGTCGCCTCAATTTCGCTTCCAGATCCGACACTATACGTTCCTGAACGTCCTTGCTAGCCGGTGGTGCGCTCGATCAGGGGCGCGTACGCTCTGGCCTGGCCACCTGCGCCGCTACCACACAAATTGCTTACACCCCATGACACTGCCGACCAACACTGGTCAAACACCCGTAAACGAAAAAACTCCGGACTTATCAAATCCGGAGTCAAAATGGAGCGGGCGACGGGAATCGAACCCGCCTCTGAAGCTTGGGAAGCTTCCATTCTACCGATGAACTACGCCCGCAATTCATCGTCCCGAAGGAATCGACCCGTCGATCATATCGTCACGCCGGATGGCCGCGCAACCGGCGTTGGTTGTGCTTGGTTTCAGGGTGCTGGGAGGAGGGCGTGGCGATGACTGTGGTGGAGATGTGTGGACTGTCCGGATGGGGCGCGATCGGGGCAGCCAGGCACCCTGGTGCCGTACCACCGACAAGCGGACAGGCCCGATACACTGAGGTCGCCCAACCGATTGGAGTTCCCATGCCTCGTCCCGTGGTGGCGGCCGCGATTGTCGATTCCCTGAGCGAGCCCACGATGATGCTCGCCTGCTCGCGTGCCTACCCGCAGGAGCTGCGCGGTCAGTTTGAGCTGCCCGGTGGCAAGGTCGAGGACGGCGAGGACCCAACAGTCGCCCTCACGCGCGAGATCGCCGAGGAGCTCGGCGCGTGCCTGACGATCGGCGAGCGCGTGTGCCCCGAGGGTGGGCAGTGGTGGCCGATTCTGGGCGGGCGCGTGATGGGCGTGTGGCTCGCTGAGGTTGCGCCGAACTCGCAAGAGCCGCGCGCGGGTGCGTCGCATCTCGAGGCCAGGTGGGTGCCCCTCGCGGACCTCGCCGCGCTTCCGTGGATTGTCGCTGACCTGCCGATCGTCGAGGCCGTGGTCGCCCGCTGCGCTCGCTGACGTCCGTGTACTGTTCCATTTGACGACACATAGGGGCAGAGTGTCAGAATAGGCGTATGCCGAAGATTATTGGCGAGTCGCTCGCCTCTCACCGTGAGCTGACTCGTACGCGCCTCTTTGAGGCTTTGGGATCGCTGATGGGGGAGCAGTCCTTCGAGTCGATCACCATGAGTCAGATCGCTGAGCGCGCGGGCGTTGGGCGCACGGCCGTCTACAACCATTTCGCGGACAAGGAAGTGCTCCTGCTTGCGTACATGCGCGAGGTGACCAAGGAATTCACGCGGGTGCTGATGGCGCGTCTTGAGTCTGAGGCTGATCCGCTCATGCGTCTGCGCCTCTACATCCGCTCCCACCTGCAGATGATTAGCCGCTACCACGTCAAGGCTGGTACGGGCCTGCGTCGTCAGATGTCGGGTCAGGGCGCCTCGCACCTGCATGATCACGCGGGTCTCGTGGGTGAGGTCCTCATTGGGATCCTTGACGAGGCCATGGAGCGTGGGTTGATCGTCGAGCAGAATACGCTGGGCGCGGTGCACCTGATTCATGCGACGCTGCAGGGGCAGCGTCTGCCTCAGGACCCGGCGCATCGTGAGTCTGCGCTGCTGTTGGTTGAGACGTTCATCTTGCGCGGCTTGGGCGCTTCGGAGGAGAATGTGCGCCAGGTCACCGCTTCTTCTCTCGCTTCGGGGGAATAGAGGGCGCGTCGCGCCCGTTGAATCGTATAAGTTCACTCAAGGGGCTTTTGCCCCGACCAACAGACCGGTGATAGCGCCGGCGACAACAGGAGAAACATGGCTACCGTTACCCTCACGCAGGAGAACTTCGAGCAGACCGTGTCCGCCGGCGGCATCGTCCTGGTGGATTTCTGGGCGACCTGGTGCGGCCCGTGCCGTCAGTTCGGTCCCATCTTCGAAGAGGCTTCCGAGAAGTACCCGGACATCGTGTTCGGCAAGGTTGATACGGATGATCAGCAGCAGATGGCGATGGCCGCTCAGATCACCTCGATCCCGACCCTGATGGTCTTCCGCGACGGCATCGTCGTGTTCCGTCAGTCCGGTGCTCTGCCGCTGTCCGCTCTCGAGGACCTGATTTCTCAGGTGCAGAACCTCGACATGGATGCGGTCCGTAAGCAGATTGCCGAGATTGAGGCTGAAGAATCTGCCGAGTGATGAACTCGTGACAAGGCCCCGAGGCGCGTTGCCTCGGGGCCTTTCGTCTATGTGGTGGCGGGTCACTCGAATGGGAGTCGAGCCGGTCGGCGGGTGATCAGTTCGCGGTCGGCGTGGTTGCCCACCATGAACGAGTACTCGCCGACAATCTCGAAGCCGTGGCGCGCGTAGAAGCGTTGCGCCCCGTAGTTTTCGCTCCACACGCCGATCCACAGGGTCCGGGGTCCGTCGCGCTCGAGCCACTCGAGTGCTGTGTTGAGCAGGAGCGTGCCGCGCCCCGCCCCCTGGTGCCCCTGCAGGATGTAGAGGCGCTGGAGTTCCCCGTTGCCGGGCGCGACGTCGGGGTGGGGGAGGTTCGCGGGGCATGCGGTCGCGTAGCCGATTGGGGCCTCGTCAGTCGCGTCCTCGAAGAGGAGCCATGTTGCCCGGTTGGGGTCCTCGATTTCTGCGCGCAGGATGTCGGGCGCGTAGGCCTCGTCGAGGAAGGCCTCAAGGTCAGCGGGATCGTAGAGGTGCCCGAAGGTCTGCGTGAAGCAGGTGCGCGAGAGGGCGGAGAGTGCCTCGGCGTCTGAGGGGGTGGCGCGGCGGATCATGGCTGCCTTTCGTCGGTTCATCACCCATGTTAGGGGCGAGGGCGTGCGTCGCCCAGCCGGCGGGACGGACCCTGAGAAAACCCTGAAAGGACGGGGATAGCGTTGCTGCATCAATGAGGCGCACCTTACAATTGGGCAACGCCGTTCATCGAAGGAGACGCACGTGGCACACAAGACCCGCACCGCCCAGGTGCTCGACATTGTCAAGGTTCTCGCCTGGGTAGTCATCGCCGTGGCCTTGGTGAAGTTCGCGTTCTTCCCTGCCGTTCAGAAGGACGAGGACAGTGACGGCATGGACCCGGGTGGCAACTTCGGGCAGATGACGATCGAGGTGGGCCGCGCTGACATTACGAACACCGTGAGTGTCACGGGTACGATCCAGGCGGATGAGCCGGTGGTGGCCCGCGCGACCCTGGACGGCAACGTCGTGCGCACCTTCGTCAACGACGGCGACAAGATCTCCAAGGGTGACGCCATCGTGCAGATCCGCAAGGAATTCCCCGGTGAGACCCGCCAGGTCACCGACGAAGAAGGCAACGTGAGCGTCGAGACCTCCGAGCCGACCTACAAGTACGAGACCGTCGTGTCCCCCGGCGATGGCACGGTGTCGACGGGGGTACTCGTCGGCCAGCAGTTCGCGATCGGCGACACGGTCGCGACCGTCGCGCCAGCGACCTTCTCCGCGGTGGCCGCCCTGAGCGCGGACCAGATGTACCGCCTCCAGGATGCTCCTTCGACGGCGACCGTCACCATTAAGAACGGCCCCGCGCCCTTCGAGTGCTCGGACGTGAAGCTGGTGAGCCCGACCGGCAAGGCCCAGGACCCGAAGTCGAACACCGGGTCCAATAACGGCGCCTCGTCCTCGACGGACCTGAAGGCCCGCTGCGCGATCCCCTCCGACCAGACGGTGTTCGCCGGCCTGCAGGTCACCCTCGAGATGACGGCGGGCTCGGCGACGGGTGTCCTCGCGGTGCCGATCTCCGCCGTTGAGGGCCGCTACCAGTCCGGCTCCGTCTACCTGCCGACCTCCGACCCGACGAAGCCTGAGAAGCGCGCCGTCACCTTGGGTATCACGGACGGCAAGATGGTCGAGGTCAAGGATGGGCTGACGGAGGGCGAGGAGATCCTCGAGTTCACCCCGACCTCGAACAAGGACAACCAGGACGGCCAGACCGGCCCCTACGGTGGCATGGACTCCGGCATGGGCGTTGGCTCGGGCGACTCGGCGGGCACGCAATGAGTCTCGTGTGCCTGCGGGATGTCACCCGCACGGTGACCCTGCCTGACGGGGAGGATTTGCACATTCTGCGCGGCGTCAACCTGGATGTCGCGGAGGGTGAGCACGTCTCCATCGTGGGCCGCTCGGGCACGGGTAAGTCCACGATGCTCAATATCATCGGCCTGCTGGATACCCCCACTTCGGGCACGTACGAGCTGGACGGCGTGGACACCACGCGCCTGGGCGAGGGGCGCCGCGCGCGCATGCGCGGAGAAGATTTCGGCTTCGTGTTCCAGCAATTCAACATCTTTTCGGCGCGCACAGCCGCCGAAAACGTCGAGGTTCCCCTCCTGTACGCCCCCGGCCCGCAGCTGCTGCGCAGGCGCTCGATCGCCGTCGACATGCTTGAGCGCGTGGGCCTGGGCGAGCGCGCGGACTCCTACCCGGGCGAGATGAGCGGCGGCGAGCAGCAGCGAATCGCGATCGCGCGCGCCCTCGTGCGCCGCCCGCGCGTCATCCTCGCCGACGAGCCGACGGGCGCCCTCGACCCGGACACGGGCCGCGTCGTCATGGCCCTCCTCGAGGAGGTTGCCCGCGAGTCCAACGCCGCTCTCATCGTCATCACGCACGACATGGCCGTGGCCACGCGGGCACAGCGCGCCTACGAACTCTACGACGGCACGCTGCACGAGGTCGAGGATCCTTCCGCTCTCGCGCACCGCGCGGAGGCCGGGCACGGTAGCGACGAGGCCGGGGCCGAGCAGGTGGGCACAGGACCCGCTGTGGCTGAACCTCCACTCCCGCCCGCCGAGGGTGACCCGGAAGCCGAGCAGGCCTCGGCCCCCGCGATGTCGGAGGAGGGTGAGCAATGAACGTTCTCAGTCAGATCCTGGGCGCGCTCATCGAGGCCTGGGGCGAGGTCAAGGTGCAGAAGGCGCGCGTCGTCCTCTCCCTCGTGGGCGTGGTCGCGGCTGTGGCCGCCATGACGATCGTCATCGCGCTCGGCGACCTGCTCCTGCAGTCCTCGCGCGAATTGGCGGAACTCTACGAGGGCCGCTCCGTCACTCTGCGCCTGACACCCGAAAGCTCCTCGAACGCGTCGGAAGGACCGGCGGCCGGCGGCCCATATCAGGACGCGTCCGATCCCGCCTCGGCCACCGGCGCACAGACCGCGAAGCGACCCGACGAAAAGGACACCATCGGCGAGGCTATGGGTACCCTGGCAGAGCGCACGGACATTCACTACTGGTCGCGCTTTTCCAGCGGGGGTGGTGAGATCGTCGAAACCCAACAGGCCAGGGCCAGTGGGCAATTCCGCGGCTACCCCCTGACCAAGGTCGGCGACATGATTGACGGCGTCGCGTTCCAGGGCGTGGACCCCTCCTACGCGGTCATCTATCGCACCCGCATGCTAGCCGGGCGCTGGGTCGAGAGCAGTGATGCCGACCAGCGCCTGATTCCCGTCGTCATCTCGCAGTCCCTCTGGGACCAGCTGGGGCGTGCCCCCATCGACCAGGTGCCGATCGTCCTGCATACGAGCGACGGCGTCGCGATGCGCGTCGTCGGCGTCACCAAGTCGAAGAGCTCCTACGACATGCCCACCGTGTTCGCGCACTACGACGCGGCGCGCGTCTCCTTCCCGCAGATGACCTCCCAGGCCATGATCGCCTGGGTGGGCACCGAAAACGCCGACCAGGCGCGCGAGACCCTGCCACGCGCCCTGGCCTCGATCCTCGGCGAGGGCTGGAAGGTCTCCGTCTCCGGTGGCGAGCACGAGGACATTGGCGAGGAGCAGCTGGGTACCATCTCTAACGTCATCATGGTCATCGGTGGCATCATCGTGTTCCTGGGTGCCCTGGGCCTGCTGAACGTCGCCATCGTGACCGTGCGCCAGCGCGTGCGCGAGATCGGCATCCGCCGAGCCGTCGGCGCCTCCGCCAAGCGCGTCTTCTTCGCGGTCTTCATGGAGTCGGTCGTCGCGACCTTCGTCGCCGGCGTCATCGGCGTGGGTATTGCTGTCGTCGTCGTCCGATTCCTGCCCCTGGAGGCGCTCAGCATCACCCTGAGTGACACCCCGGCCTTCCCCGCCGGCGCCGCCGTTGCTGGCGTCGCCATTTCCACGAGCATCGGCGCCCTGTGTGGCATCATCCCGGCGCTCGCGGCCGTGCGCATCAAGCCGATCGACGCGATCCGCTACTGATTCATCGACGAGGCCGTGGCTGCCTCCCGGGTCCGCGGTCCTCGGGTGAGGGGTCCCCGGCCTCGTGCTGAGAGTGTTAGCGGGGGAGCGTGACGCGCTTGGTGTCCTCGTTGTAGACGATCATGCCGTCCTTCAGGAGTGCCCGGTAGACGCGGGTGGGCTGGTAGCGGTCGCCCCCGTCGATGCGGGCGGCGTCGAGAACTTTGCGCTTGGTGAGGCCGTCCGTGCCCTCGAAGTGGGCGGTGCGCAGGGCCTTCATGATGCGTCCGCGCGCCTGGCGGTCGGTGCCCGCGTAGGGCTGGGGCGTGGGGCGCTTCTCGTCCTTCGGGTGTCCGGCGAGCGCCCATGCGCAGTGTTTGTGGATGGTGCATTCGTCGCAGGAGGGGCTGAGCTGCGTGCAGACTAGCGCCCCGAATTCCATGAGTGCCAAACTCACCTCGGCCGCATGGTGCCCGTCTTCGGGCAGAATTGCGTCGGCCCGCATCGTTTCTGCTTTCGAGGGCGTGGTGTGGGGAGGAAACTCTCGGCCGTCCAGAAATCTGACCAGCACTCGACGCACGTTCGTGTCCAGGACCGGCACGCGGATTCCGTGGCGGAACGCGAGCAGTGCGGATGCGGTGTAGGTGCCGACGCCCGGCAGGAGGGTCAGGTCCTTGAGAGTCAGGGGGACTTCTCCGCCGTGTTTTTCGACGATGGTGGCAGCGCAGGCCTTGAGGCGCAGGGCGCGCGAGGGGTATCCGAGGTTTGCCCAGGCAACGATGATATCCGCGGAGGATGCGGCCGCCACGTCCGCGGGCGTGGGCCAGCGTTCCATCCACTCCAGCCAGATCGGCTGGACACGTGCGATGGGCGTCTGTTGGCTCATGATCTCAAAGACGAGGGTCCCCCAGTCGGAGACGTCGGCTGCGCGCATTGGTAGGTCGCGTTTGTGCGTCGCGAACCAATGGGGCAGGTCGCAGTGGAGTGCCCGTGTGGCCTCCGCCGTTGGATTTATGAACACTCAGTCAGTCTATGGAACAAAACTTCATCGTGACGAACGAAAGGAATTAAGATGTGAGCCGCTGCATAATAACGGAGGATTATTGTAAAAAATAAAAGGGTCCGCTACCCTGACCATGTTTTCGAAAAACACCCCTGTGGGGTTCCATCAACACATAGGAGACAACATGTCCGCTCCTCAGCAGCCCGGCAACAACGCCCCCGTCCAGGGCAAGTCCCGCGTCACCGCTGGCCTCCTCAACCTGTTCCTCGGCGGTATCGCCGCCGGCGACTTCTACCTCGGCTACATGAAGATCGGCGCGATTCGCGTCGCCGCTCTGGTTCTCGGCTATGTCCTCATGGTGATCGGTGGCACGTCGGATAGCGGTGTCCTGCTTGGCATCGGCTACCTGCTTGTCCTCGTGGTTGGCATCGCGGCCCTCGCGTGTGCCATCATGACCTTCACGGGCAAGTGGATCTACGAGAAGGACGCCAACGGCGTTCCCACCGTCTGAGCACCTGCGCTCCGCGCGTGATGCGCGCGTCAGACTACCCCGTGGGGCCCGGCTTGATGCCGGGCCCCACGTCTTTTCATTGGCGGAGCGTGCTCTCGAGGGTGCGAGCGATCATGTGAGGACGAGGAGCCACGGCACTGCTTCGCGGCCTCCGGGATCAATCAGGGGCGTTTCGGGGTGGACGCGACTCTCGCACGAGGGTGTGAGCACGCTAGGCTATATCAGTACGGCCGTCCGCGGCCCCCACGACAACCGAAAGGCTTTCCCATGACGACGCCCGACCCGCAGGCCACCCCCTTCTCCCCTGAGGAGCCCGCTCAGGTCCCCGCCCCCGAGGCTCCCGCCTTCCCCCAGGCCTCGACCCCCAGCTACGACGAGGCCACGGCGACCCCCGGTTCGACGACCTACGGCACCGCGTACGACGCTCCCGCGGCCAGCTCCTACGCCCAGCCGGAGCAGGGCTACGGCGTCCCCGGCCCCGACGCGAACGCGCAGGGCACTTACGGTGCGGATGCCTACGGTCAGCCCGGCTATGAGCAGGCCGCCTACGCTGCGGGCCAGCAGGCCTACGGTCAGCCCGCATACGGTCAGCCCGCATACGGTCAGCCCTTCGCTGCTGGCGCTCCCAAGCAGTGGATCGTCGCCGTGATTCTGGCTTTCGTCCTGGGTACCCTCGGTGTTCACAACTTCTACCTGGGCTACACCACCAAGGGCATCATCCAGCTGGTGCTGACGATTACCGTCATCGGTATCTTCGTCTCCGGCCCCTGGGCGCTCATCGATTTCATCATGCTCATCATGCGTTCCGGCTCCTACGCCACCGACGCTCAGGGCCAGCCCCTGCAGTGACCCTCTGAGGCTGTTGTCGCGGCGCTGAGTATGCGACAATCGAGTCATGCTGCTCAGTGACCGCGACATCAAGGCCTCCCTGGACTCTGGACGTATCCAGCTCGACCCGCTGGACCGGGACCTGGTCCAGCCGGCCAGCATTGACGTGCGCCTGGATCGGCTGTTCCGCCTCTTCGATAACCACCGCTACCCGGTGATTGACCCCGCGGCGGACCAGTCGGACCTTACCCACCAGGTCGATGTGGGCCCCGATCAGCCCTTCGTGCTGCACCCCGGCGAGTTTGTCCTGGGCGCCACCTACGAGCTGGTGACCCTCGGCAACGACATCGCCGCGCGCCTTGAGGGCAAGTCCTCCCTGGGCCGCCTCGGCCTGCTCACCCACTCGACGGCGGGCTTCATTGACCCCGGATTCTCGGGCCACGTGACCCTGGAGCTGTCGAACACGGCGACGATGCCGATCCTGCTCTACCCCGGCATGAAGATCGGGCAGCTGTGCTTCTTCGACCTGTCCTCCCCGGCCGAGCACCCCTACGGTTCGCAGGGACTCGGATCGCATTATCAGGGCCAGCGCGGACCGACGCCCTCGCGCACCCACGAGCGCTTTACGTGCACCCGCATCGAACGGTGATACCCGATGTCGGCTCTTCCTCCTCCACCGCCCTCCCGGCTTGAACGCATGCGCGCCGAGCGCGCCGAGCGCGCGGCCCGCGAGGCGAGCTATCCGCCAGCGCCGGATCCCGCTGAGCTGCCGGAGCCGCCCGCTCCCGAGCCGGCTGACCTGCAGGCGCCGCCCCCGCCGGAGCCGCCCGAGCCGACCCCCGTCATGGGTGTTCCTCAGGTGCAGGTTGCGCCGCAGCGAAGCATTGGACACGAGGCCGAGGCCGGCATCCCCCCGGTGTCTCCCAGCCAGACGCGCACGGGCGTCATTCAGGGCGTCGCTCTGCCCGGCATGACTCCGCGCGAGCAGGTCACCAACAGGGACGAGGCCCCCCAGGCCGCGCCGGTGAGGCGTTCCCTCAAGGAGCGCATGGCCGCTGCCCCTCATTCGTTCGCGGATCCGACGCCGATGAGCGCGACGGACAACCCGCTGACCCAGACGAACGTCGCCCTGACGACGATGACCTCGACGGATGCCGCTTTCCAGATCGCGGCCGACGGTGAGGTCACGAGCGCTGAGGCCGCCATCCCGATCGCCGCCGCCATTGAGGTGAGCGAGCCCGCCGGCGTCATCGACCTGGACGTCGCGCGTGAGCACCACCTGTTCCTCGTCTCCGACGCGGTTGATCCCGCCGAGCTTGAGGCCCTTGCGATTTCCATGTGGGACGAGGCTGGATGGATCGCACCGGGTCGCTTGCGCCTGTCCTCCGACGCCGAGTTGGAAGGGCCGTGGACGCTCGACCAGCCGACGCGCGCCGCGCTCGGCACCCCGGCCTCGCTGTCCAACGCGTGGGTCCTGCGCTGCCCGCAGGCGCCCGCTCGCCAGCAGAGCAACGGTGTTATGGGCGAGTGGGACAAGGCGTTCCCCGACGGTCTGCCCGCGGGCCTGGAGTACCGCGTGCTCGAGGCGCTTCGCCGCATGGCCCGACGCCTCGCCGGCGGCCTGCGTATCGCGGGCAGCGGCTACGTCATGGTCCCCGACGCCGACTCGGCCGTGAATCTGACGGTGTACTCGCCGCGCTGGATCAACCCCGAGGACCTGCTCTCCGCGATGCGTGAGCGCGCCGGATTCGAGCAGATGAAGGACGCGCGCGACGTTACGCCCGAGGCCCCCAAGCCCGTCCCGCTGACCCCCGCGCAGATCGCCCAGATCGAGAAGCTGAAGGCCGAGCTGGGTCCGGTGCGCAAGGACATCGCCTCCAAGATCGCTAAGGCCCGCGAGGAGCACGAGACGCACCGCGACAAGCCGCAGGTCGTCGACGGCTACGCCCTCATGAGCCCGATCGGCCACCGCTCGGACATGATGATCGAGGTCCACGCCGTGCCCACGCCGCCGCGCGTCCTGCGCTGGGAGCCGTGGACGGCCGGAGCCATCATCGAATATCAGGTTCGCTGGCTGCCCACCTCCGCGCCGACGCCCGGCGCGGGCGCGATGAGCCGCACCGCGCGCCTGGAGCGCCTGCGCTCGACCCAGGACGTGGAGAAGGCCGCAGGAATGATCGCGACCCTGGTGGGTGGCAACGTCATCGACGAGGACGGCTTCCTCGTCGGCCTCGAGGAAATCTCCCCTGAAGATGGGGAATAGGCCGCTTAGGTCGTCCGCGCCCTGCGCGTGCGTTACTGCCCGCGCTTGACGGATTCGAGCAGCATGACGGCCACGTCGCGCACCTCCGGGAGCTTTGCACCGGACGAGGCCGTGGCGGCGTTGCTGTTCGCGCCGCCCTGGTCGGGGTCGGCCGAGACGAAACCGGCGGACGTGCCCGAGGCGGAGCCGAGCATCTGGGAACAGAAGGGGCAGGCCGTCGCGACGACGTCCGCGCCCGTGGCCGCGGCCTCCATGATGCGGGCGTCGGCGATGCGGGTCCCGCGCGTCTCCTCGAACCAGGCGTGCGCGCCACCCGCGCCGCAGCACATCGCGCGGTCGCGGTTGCGCGGCATCTCGACGAGCTCCACGTTCGGTAGGGAGCCCACGAGCTCGCGCGGCGGCTCGTAGACGCGGTTGTGGCGGCCCAGGAAGCATGCGTCGTGGTAGGTGACCTTCAGGGGTGCGCCGACTGAGGGAGCGTTGCCCGCGGGCTGTGCCCCGGCCTCGTCCGTGGTGTCCGCGCCCGTGGGGGCAGCGGAGGCAGCGGACGCGGGGGCCACCGGCGTGAGCAGGCCGTCGCGCACCAGGCGGTTGAGGAGCTGCGTGTGGTGGACGACGTCGAAGGAGCCGCCTAGCTCCGGGTACTCGCCCGCGATCGTGTTGAAGCAGTGCGCGCAGGAGACGACGATCTTCTGGGGCTTGGCTTCCTTGAGGGTGTCGATCGCCTGGGCGGCCAGCATCTGGAAGAGCGCCTCGTTGCCGGCGCGGCGGGCCGGGTCGCCCGTGCAGGACTCGCCCGAGCCGAGGACCGCGAAGGACACGCCCGCCGTGTGCAGCAGCTCGGCGACGGCGGCGCTGGTCTTCTTCGCCGTGTCGTCGTAGGCGCCCGCGCAGCCAACCCAGAACAGGTAGTCAACCTCGGAGGCGTCCTCGATGTCCTCGCCGACGACGGGGATGTCGAAGTCCAGCTTCTTCGCCCACTCCATGCGCTTGCGGGCGGGCTGGTTGTAGGGGTTCGCCTTGGATTCCATGCCGCGGAACGCGCGGCCCAGCTCGCGGGGGAACGCGCCCTCCATGAGGACCTGGTGGCGGCGCAGGTCGAGGATGTGGTCGATGTGCTCGATGTCGACGGGGCACTGCTCGACGCAGGCGCCGCAGTTCGTGCAATCCCACAGGACCTCTTCGGAGACGACCTCGGGGACCAGGGGAGCGGTGACCGCGGAGACGCCCTCGGGGCCGGTCGCGCCCGACAGGGACAGGGCGGAGACCAGGTCGAAGGAGTGCGGCGAGGCCGGCACGCCCTTGTCGAGGAGGACCTCGCCGTCGCCCAGCTTTTGGTGGCCCTCCTCCTGCTCGATGATCTGCACGTTGGAGGCGGACTCCATGTGGTCGCGCAGGCCCATGATGAGCAGCTTGGGGGAGAGGGGCTTCTGGGTGTTCCACGCGGGGCACAGCTCCTGGCAGCGGCCGCACTCGGTGCACGAGTACAGGTCCAGGCGGGCCTTCCACGAGAAGTCGTCGATCGTGCCCACGCCGAGGACGGTGTCCTCGGGGACGTCGTCGAAGTCGTCCTCGCTGGTGACCGGCTTGCCGTCGATGAGCATGTGGTCGGCCGGCCCCAGGGACTTCGTGCCGTCGGCGTTGCGGCGCGTGTACAGGTTGAGGATCGCGACGAAGCGGTGCCAGGCGACGCCCATGCCGGTCTGGATGCCGACGACCGTCAGCCAGGTCATGGAGGTGAGGACCTTGAGGGCGCTGACCAGCACGATCACGTTCGCCAGCGAGGTGGCCGAGGAGGAGGCGGCGGCCGCGAAGAGCGCGCCGAGCCAGGCGGTGAGCGGGAAGTGCAGGGCGGTCGCGTGGGCCTCGAGGCCGGGCGTCACGCTGAAGAGCGCGTATTCGAGGCCGCGCAGGGCCACGACGCACGCGCACACGATGAGGATGACCCACTCGACGAAGAGAGCCTGCCAGCGGGTCGAACCCAGGAAACGGGAGGCCAGGCCGCGCGGGGAGGAGTCGCGCGGGTGGGGCTTGGTCAGGGACGAGGGCGGAGTGCCTTCCGGGTCGGCCGCAGCAGCAGCGGCATCGGGGTCGTCGTTGGAGAGGGCCGCCTCGGCGGCCGTGCCACGCCCGGCGCGCTGGCGCACGATCATGAGGAGAATGATGCCGACCAGGCCGCCCCACGCGAAGACCTCGGTCAGCCACTCCCACGGCGCAAAATGGCCGAGGAGGGGCAGCGTGAAGGTCTGGACGCGCAGCTGGGCGTAGCCCGTAACCAGGGTGAAGAAGAGGATCGGGAAGGAGACCATGACCAGCCAGTGGGCCGCCTTGATCCAGGGCCGCCCCTTGAACTCGCGGTGGGTGAGGGCCGCGGAGACGACGCCCCACGCTCGCTTGCCGACGGGACCGAGGCGCCCCGGGTCGGGCGTGCCCGCCGAGACCGTGCGCCACATGTGGGTCAGGCCTCGCGCGAACGACAGGACGGCCAGGGCGCTCACCAGCAGGGCGAGTCCCCACATGATGGCGCTCAGCGTCGGATTGGCCACGTTTCCTCCTCAAGATTGCTGCACTCCATTGTGTCACCTAGACCCAGGAGAGACCGATTCTGCGCCGCAAAGCGTGCGCAATTACGCGCTGCGCGGCGGGGCTGGCCGAGCTTACATGTGCCCGCCACAACGTGGATATATGCCACGAGGAGGGAAAAAGTGTGGGAGAGTGAGAGCGTGCTTCCCGTCTCGCAGCCAGACATGACACTGTCCGACCAGGAACTCTTCGGAGACGATCACCCGCATGATCACTGCGGGGTCTTCGGAGTATGGGCCCCGGGCGAGGACGTTTCCCGCCTGACCTACTTCTCCCTCTACGCCTTGCAACACCGCGGCCAACAGAGCGCGGGTATTGCGACGTCGAATGGCAAGCAGATCCTCGTGTATAAGGATCAGGGCCTCGTCTCGCAGGTGTTCTCCGAGCAGTCCCTCCAGGGCCTGCGCGGCCACATCGCTCTGGGCCACGTCCGCTACGCGACGACCGGCGCGGACGTGTGGCGCAACGCCCAGCCGACGCTGGGCCCCACCCCCACGGGCACGCTCGCCCTGGCCCACAACGGCAACCTCACCAACACGGTCGAGCTGCGCGAGCTGGCCGTCGAGATCGCCGACGACGGCGAGGACTTCGAACGCGGCGCCTCCACCGACACCTCCCTCGTGACCGCGCTGCTGGGCATGGCCGACCGCATTCCCGGTCCGACCCCCTTCATCGCGTCCCCGTCCGTGACGCCCGGGCACACGGGTGTGGACGAGGCCGCCCCGGCCTCGTCGGTTGCTGACGACCTTGAGCCCGCGCCCCTCGTCGGCGCTGCCCTGAAAGTCCTGCCGCGCATCAAGGGTGCGTTCTCCCTGGTCTTCATGGACGAGAACACGCTGTACGCCGCGCGCGACCCGCACGGCTACCGCCCGCTCGTGCTCGGCCGCCTGGCCTCCGGCTGGGTTGTCGCCTCCGAGACCGCCGCCCTGGACCTGTGCGGCGCGACCTTCGTGCGCGAGGTCGAGCCCGGCGAGCTCATTTCGATTGACGCGTCGGGCGTGCACTCGCGCCGCTTCGCCGTGCGCCGCTCCAACACCTGCGTCTTCGAGTACGTGTACCTGGCCCGCCCCGACACGACGATCGGCGGGCGCCGCATCGTGGCCGC
This sequence comes from Actinomyces sp., assembly GCA_018375675.1. GTDB lineage: Bacteria > Actinomycetota > Actinomycetes > Actinomycetales > Actinomycetaceae > Pauljensenia. The sequence continues at coordinate 17,003 of JAHACW010000006.1, forward strand.
GCGCCACGAGATGGGCGCCGCCCTGGCGCGCGAGAACCCCATCGAGGCGGACCTGGTGATCCCCACGCCCGACTCGGGCACGCCCGCCGCGATCGGCTACGCTCAGGAGTCCGGCATCCCCTTCGCCCAGGGCCTCGTGAAGAACGCGTACGTGGGCCGCACCTTCATTCAGCCCACGCAGTCCCTGCGCCAGCTGGGCATCCGCCTCAAGCTCAACCCCCTGCGCGAGGTCATTGAAGGCAAGCGCCTGGTCGTCATCGACGACTCGATCGTGCGCGGTAACACGCAGCGCGCGCTCGTCAAGATGCTGCGCGAGGCCGGGGCCGCCGAGGTGCACATCCGCATCTCGTCCCCGCCGGTGCTCTGGCCGTGCTTCTTCGGTATCGATTTCCCGACGCGCGCCGAGCTCATCGCCTCGTCCATGAGCGTCGAACAGGTGCGCGAATCCATCGGCGCCGACTCGCTGGCCTACCTGTCGATCGACGGCATGGTCGCGGCCACCGGACAGGGCACGTCCCTGTGCATCGGCTGCTTCACGGGCGAATACCCCGAGACGATCCCCGCCGGGACGCCCGTGCCCGGAACCCCCGAAGCCACCCCCTGCTAACCTCCACGCCCGCGACGCAACTCCTGCGCCGCGGGCGTCGTTCTCAACCCGACCACCCAGACACGGCCTCGTCGAGCGCCATCCGCGAAAGGCACCACCCATGACCGACACCCCCCTGGACTACGCGACCGCTGGCGTCGACACCGCTGCGGGCGACCGCGCCGTCGAACTGATGAAGAGCGCGGTGGCCGCCACCCACGACTCCACCGTCCTGGGCGCGACCGGCGGATTCGCCGGCATGGTCGACGCGTCGGCCCTGCTGGGCATGGAGAAGCCGCTGCTCGCGACCTCCACGGACGGCGTGGGCACGAAGATCGCGATCGCGCAGGCCATGGACGTGCACGACACGATCGGCCAGGACCTGGTCGGCATGGTCGTCGACGACATCGTCGTGATCGGCGCGCGCCCGGTCCTCATGACCGACTACATCGCCTGCGGGCACGTGGTCCCCGAGCGCATCGCCGCCATCGTCACCGGCATCGCGCGCGCCTGCGAGGCCACGGGCACGCCCCTCATCGGCGGCGAGACCGCCGAGCACCCGGGTGTCATGGAGCCCGACGACTACGACATCGCGGGCGCCGCGACCGGCGTCGTGGACGCCTCCAAGCTGCTGGGCCCCGAGCGCGTGACGGGCGGCGACGTTGTCATCGCCATGGCGTCTTCGGGCCTGCACTCCAACGGCTACTCGCTGGTGCGCTCCGTCGTCTCCCGCGTCGGCGCCTCGCTGGAGTCCCACGTGGCCGAGTTCGGCCGCACCCTCGGCGAGGAGCTCCTCGAGCCCACCCGCCTGTACACGCGCCTGTGCCTCGACCTGGTCGAGCGCTTCGGTGTCGAGGGGATTCACGCCTACTCGCACGTGACCGGCGGCGGCCTGGCCGCGAACCTGTCGCGCGTGCTGCCTGTCGGCGCGGTGGCGACCGTCGACCGCTCCACGTGGACCGTGCCCGCCGTGTTCGACTGGGTGCGCCGCGGCGGCGACGTCACCTGGGTCGGCATGGAGGACTCCCTGAACCTGGGCGTCGGTATGGTCGCCGTCGTCTCGGCGTCCGTGGCCTCCGAGGTCCTGTCTGCTATCAACGAGGCCGGGGTTGCCGCGTGGATCCTGGGCTCCGTCACGTCGGCCGGCGCCGACGGAACCGTGGCCGGCTTCGGGTCGGTCGCCGACCTCGGCGCTGATTCCTCCGGCGTGCGCCTCATCTCCGGCACGAAGGGCGTCCAGGCGGGCGCCGTGCTGCTGCACGGCGAGTACCGCGTGGGCTGACCTGAGTTGAGTTGAGCTGAGCGGCGCGCCTGCTCTGAGTGCGTGAGAGGGGTCGAGGCCTGGTGGCCTCGGCCCCTTATCGTGCGGGTACACGTCTGCGGGCGTCCGCGTGGGTGAGGGGGCTGCGGGCCCGAGCGCGTGCGCGCGTCAGAAATAGCGGTGTGGGTACGCCAAAGCGGCGGACCGGTTCTCGGTCCGCCGTGTGGCTGAGCCGTTACTTAGTGGAGGATCCGCCCGTCCAGAAGGACTCATCGAGCTGCTTCGGATCGATGTCGTCTTCCTCTGCGGGCATCTCGGCGAAGTCGGCGTATTTCGAGTAGAGGTCGTCGTCGATCGCATCGTCCTCTTCGGGCTCGTCCGCCGGCATGTGTGCCAGGTACGAGTCCTCATCCGCCAGCTCGCGCTGAAGTGCGTTTAGGTCGGTGTCGGGGCTGAAATACTTCAGCTTCCGAGCGACTTTCATCTGCTTAGCCTTTTGACGGCCGCGCCCCATGGCGTCGACCCCCTCCGCGTCGTTCGGGTCCGCGTGAAGCGGTTCCCTGGGTGTTCAAAATGTTTCGTGGGACCATCATAGCTAATGACAGGCCTTGACCTCACCTTGGATTGGGTTTTGCGCGCTCAGCGGAGCGTTGCGATGGGCGTGTATGCCCACGAAACTGGGGAAACAGAACCGGCGTAACCCGCGGCCAGTGTGGCCGGAGTTACGCCGGTTCGCGTCAGTTGATGCTTACAGGGCCGCGGTTACGTCGGACTTGAGGGCCGCGAGCGTGTGTGCGGCTGCCTCGTGGGCGGCGCGGCGGGCCTCGCGGCGGGAACGACGCGACGAGCGGGTCGCCAGCAGGACGATCAGGCCGATGGCGCCGACCGTGGACAGGGCGACGACGCCGACCTTCTTGAGGGCCTCGGCGTTACCGCCGGCGGCGTCCTGCAGGGTCAGCGATGCGGACTCCTTGAAGGACGCGAAGCGGGCGCTGGCCTCTTCCTTCGCCTCCTGGGCGAGGGCCGCGGGCTGCACGCGCGCGTACAGCTGGTCGATCGTGGCGGCCAGTTCGGCGCGCTGACGCTCGAGGTCGGCTGTGATCTGGGCTTCCGTGCGCGGCTCGGCGGGGGCGGCCTCGCCGACGGTCACGTTACGCGTATCGAGGTTGGTGCTCACTTGCCCAGTCCCTTCTCGATGGCTTCCTTGGTGGCTGCGACGGACGCGGCCGGGTCGGGGCGGTGGGCCTGCGCGCTCTTGAGGGAGCGGGCGCCCACGAGCGCCAGGATCAGCACGATCAGGAGCAGGATGGCGACGACGATCAGCGATGCCGCCCACGCGGGGACGACGAGCTCGAGGGCGACCTCGATCGTGTGGAAGACCCACCCCAGCAGGTAGAGCGCGAAGACCGCGGCGACCACGAGGAGGGCGATGCCCTTGCCACTCTTGGACGCGAAGGCGCGCAGCTTCGCCTTGTTCAGCTCGACCTCGTCTCGGATGATGCTGGAGAGCTGCCCCGTCACGGATGCGAAGAGGGCGCCGATGCTGGGACGCGTCTCGCTGGCGGCGGGTGCGGGGGCAGCGGGCGGGTACTGCCCGGGCTGGGGGGTGGGCTGAGTCATGGATGCTCCTGCGCGTACGGGTGAACGAGGCGATGCCTCGCCTGATACGCCTAGTGTCTCACGAAGAATGGCGGCTCGCAGTGACCGTTACGTTACTCCTGCGGGGCGATCGAGCCCGGGAGGTCGGAGAGGATCTTGCGGGCGCGCACGACCAGGTCGGAGACCTCGGACTCGGCCAGGGCCGGGTCCTCGGCTTCGACGACGGGGATGCCGCGCATCGCGGTCTCGGTGCGGGGCTCGGGCGAGGCCTGGGGGACCTCGGTCGCCTGGGTTGCTTGGACGGGGGCTGCCTCCACGCGGGTGGTCGCCGCGTCGAGGGCGGCCTCGGCGGGGTCGGCTTCCTCTGGTTCGGAGGCCTGCTGCGCGTTTGCGGTCTGTGCCCCGGCCTCGTCGGCGGTGCCGAGAGGGTGCCATGCGGGGGCCTGTGCGCCCGTGGGGGAGATGACCTCGTCGAAGGAGGCGGGCAGCGCCGAGGGGATCGGGCCGAGGAGGGCCTTGGGGTCCTCGGGGTTGGCCTCCAGGGAGGCGGCGATGATCGCGGCGGACGGGTTCGGCGCGTCGAGGGCGACCCGGCCGTTCGTCAGGAGGATTGCGCGGTCAGAGGCGGCCGCAACCTCGGCGTTCGGGGTCGCGATGACGACCGCGCAGCCTGCGTCCGCGAGGGAACGCAGGAGGGGGCCGAGTTCCTCGCGCGCGGCGGCGGGCAGGGAGATCGGGTCTTCGATGAGGAAGACCTCGGCGCCGGACACGATCGCGCGGGCGATGAGGGCCTTGAAGCGCTCCCACTCGGAGAGCTCGGAGGGGCGCAGGTCGACGCGCTGAGCGAGGCCCGTGATCTGCAGGGCGCCCACGAGGTTGTCCCAGTCGGCGACGGAGCCCGTCGCGGACAGGGGAGCGAGGATGTTCTGGCGGATCGTCAGGGACTCGTCGAGCGGGGAGTCGGCGCGGATCAGCGCGACCGAGCCGATGCGGCCCGCGAGGCGTGCGGCCAGCGAGCGCGAGGGCGCGGCCACGATGCGGCCGGCCTGTGGCTCCTCGAGGCCCGCGAGGATCAGGAAGAGAGCGCGGGCGCGACGGCCCGTCGGGTCCAGGATCGCGCTCAGCGAGCGGGCGCGGAAGCCCAGGTCGATATTGGCGAGGAGGACCGCGCCGGTCACGTGGTCCGTGTAGGTCAGGCCCAGGCCGGCGACCTGGACGCGGCCGCCACGGCCCTTCGCGGAGAAGGAACGGCGCGAGCGGTACCAGGGGCGCGGCTCGGTGGGCGGCAGGTGCACGGGGGCGGCGACGGCGTTGTTGGCGTTCGTTGCTGCGCTGTTGCCTGTGGTGTTGGTGCTGTTGGCGGGCGTGAGCTCCTGGGCGGGCTGCTCGGGCTCGGCCTGCTTGGTGGGCGCGGTCTCGGGCGCGACGTCGCTGACGATCTCCGCTGCCGTTGCGGGGGTGGTCGCCGTCGTTGTGTCGGTTGCGAGCGCGGCGGGGGTGGCCTCGGCCTCATCGGTTGTGACGAGGGGGGTGGAGGACACGAGGGGCTCCTGCAGGTCCTGCGCGCCGTCGTCGGCGAGCGTTTCTGTCGCTTCGTCGGCGATGGGGGTGTCGGCCTCGTGGGTGGCGCCGCTGAGGATCTCCTCGAACGACGAGAGGGCACTGCGCTGGGCGGGCGCCTCGTCGGAGGTGTGGGAGGGGGTCGAGGCGGCTCGCTCGGCGCCGGTGCGCGCGGCGTCGGCCGTCACGTCGGCCAGCTCCTCGCTGTCCGAGCCATGCAGGTTTTCACGCGGGTCATTCGACATGCCCCCATTGTTTCAGGATCGCGCCCCATGTGTCGCAGTGGCGCGCGGAAGTGGGTGGGGTGGACTCGAGACACCAGCCTGTCCAAAGAAAGGGGTGCAAGCCGCTCCGATCTGCTTAACTCGTCAACCCCGTGTTTCCCATGCTCACAAACTGACGTGGTGTCCGACACGGCTCGCGTTGTGGTCTGTCTAACAAAAGATGTATGGTTAGTTAGTAAGATTCTGGAAGAGTCCAAAGGGGGTGCACCTTTACTCAAGCTGGAGACTCTGTGTCGAGCCGGCTATTCGATCAGAGTCCGTTTCGTCGTGGTTTGTGTGTTGTGTTAGAGGATTAGCGCGAATGATGAAAATGAATGCTCAGATGGTGGGAGGGCATAATCGTGTTGGGCTTTTGTGTGATGGCGACTTTGGGGTCCGATGAAGATGAGTAGCGTTGAGATGGGTGACTTGAATGACCCAGAAACATTTTGGGCTGATCAGTCGGCGTTGTGGGAGTCTAAAAAGGAGATTCAGTGGGAGTCTCCTGAAATTATGAAAGCGCGCGAGCTTGATCGGATTGGCAGGCGCATTCAGGTGCTCGTCCTAGTCAAAACTGCGCCGCAGTTGTCAAGACAATATAATGATACGGTTTGTGTCGCGGGGATTGCGCTATCGCCTTTGAGATGGGTTCGCCTGTATCCTATCCCGTTCCGGTATTTAGGTGATGCAAATAGGTTCCCAAAATATTCAATCATCGAAGTTGATGTGCGATTGTCAGAAAACGATAAGCGCTTTGAAAGCCTAAAAGTTGATGCTTCGACAATTGAAGTCAAAAATACCCTTTCATCAGCCAAAGGCTGGGTTGAGCGTGCTCGCTACGTCGAACAAGTGCCGGAAGTGTGCCTCTGTGACTTGCGGGAGAACTTGTCAAGAGATCTAAATGGGCCGTCTCTGGGCTTGGTGCGACCTTGTGTAGATAGTGTGCATATAAATATCAGGCCTATGGCGAAAGAGACTCCAGAGCAGGAGAGGAGGCGACGTGAGATTCTATTGCGTCAATCTCTTGATCTCGATCTTGGTGAAAAACCAAGTGAATCTCGATGGGTTGAGCTGTCAAAGCCGCCGAAGTTCTCTGCAAAAATGAGTTTCCGATGTCTGGGTCGTTCATCTTGCCATGGGCATCAGCTGAGCTATATCGACTGGGAGTTTACGGCGGCACAGTTTTCGAATCCGCGGCTAGATGATGCGGCGCTCGTGGGTTTGTTGGAGCGTAATTTCTATGAAAATCCAACCAGATCAGACAAAGATCTGCGTTTCTATGTAGGGAATCTTGCGAATATTACAAAGCGAGCGTCGTATCAGATTCTGGGGCTCTACTATCCCTCGAGGGAGGTTAGTTCAGAAGAGAGATCGGCTCTTTTCTCGTTCTCTTAGTCGTTGTATGACTAGATGCCTGTGGCAGCAGCGGGGGGTTTCTTCGAAGCATAGGATTATGACATTCCCTATTTTTGCCAGCTCCTCTAGTTGAGCTAGTTGAGAGGCTGCTTCATCTGTTCCAAGGACTTCTTCGTTGAAGCGGCGGTGAGCGACTTCTGCCTCTGGGGTGCCTGGGTGAGCAAAGCCGGGACGATTGCTCTTCGGATTTCCGAGTGCTCGCAAATGTATGTATTCAATACCCGCTTTGGAAAGAGATTCGGATAAGGCTTTCTTTGAGAATCCGCGCTTCCTCGATATTGCATTCAGTCGTATGTCGACGACAAATTTTGCTCGTGTTCTCCGGCATTCTTGGATTAAATCATCAATGGTGTGGCCTTCGTAGCCCCATCCGGTAATAAATTCAGTCATGACTTAATCATAGCTCGAATGCGGGCGATAAAACATCTGTGCCTATGGGTATCTCGCTTTAGAATGTGTCCGTATTTGTGCTCAACGTTGTACGTATGGACTGCTTACTATTGTAACTTCGATCACGTTGGCGGGGTAGTTTTCACTCTTGTGTTCGCCTATCTCCTTGTCGCATCCTGCTTGGCTACCCACGATCGGATGAAAAAGAGGGTGGGGGCTTGGGCGCGACAATGGCGATGCAGTCGGGCGCAGGTGGGGCAAAGGTGATCCAGTAATGCATGGGTGAGGCGCAAAGACACAGATTCGTGGCCGCGCCATCATCGCCCTCGGCATCCTCGAGGCCGTCGAAGCCTGCACCCGCGCCTCCGAGATGGTCGAGTGTCTCGACGGCACCTGCATCCACGACAATGACTGGGACGCGGTCGAGCCCTGATGCGTTTCGGTTATCTCGAGCGAGGGGAGGAGGGTGGCCGTGGTGCGCCCGGATGGACCGAAAGGGCCACGCAAAGATTCGCCGAAAATTCATCATCCAAACGTGCCCGCGAGAACCCGATGTCTGTTACGCTAATCACTGTTTCTTCCGGGTTCTTTCTCTCTGTTGAAACGTTCTGTGTAAACGGATGCGCCCACGCGACCGCTCGCCGCCGGTTTCTCTCACACTTTCCCGGCAATGACGAGCCCCGCGTGGGCGCGTTCGCGTATGACTGTGCCCCGACCTCGTCGATACGAGGCCGGGGCACAGTGCGTCAGATACGTACCCTCACGCGGAGGGTGGGACGGTCAGGCTCCGCGTCGGCGAGCCGCCACCGTCAGCGCGCCCAGCAGGCCCAGCACGCCGGCGCCAGCGAGGATGCCAGCCATGTCGGCGCCCGTGCGAGCCAGCTGCTTCGGCGCGGGAGCCGAAGGAGAGGGCGGTGTGGCCGGGGGAGTGGACGAGCTCGGCGTCGAGGGAGCCGACGGGGTCGGCGTGGCCGAAGGAGTCGGGGTGGTCGACGGAGTCGGCTCGGGCGTCACCGACGGCGTAGGCGTCGGGGTTGCGGTCGGCGTCGGCGTCGGAGACGGGGTCACGGACGGGGTTGCGGTCGGCGTCGGAGTCGGAGACGGGGTCACGGATGGGGTCGGGCTTGGCTCCGGCGTGGGTGTCGCGGAAGGCGTCGGCTCCGGCGTCGGCGTCACCGACGGGGTGGGCGTCGGATTTGCGTTGCCGTTCGCGTCGCCCGAGCCGTCCGAGTGGATGTCCACGCCGCCCGTGTACAGCTTCGCGTTGATGAGCGCGTCGTTGTGGAAGGTGACGCCGTTACGAACCGTGGCCAAGTTGTTGATCGTGGCCTCGTACTGCAGGACGTAGGTGCCATTGTTCGTCAGGCGCGGGAACGTCGCGGTGAACCCTTTGCCGTCGGCGCTGGCCTCCATCTTGAAAGTGCCGTCGCCGATCGACGCACCGGCCTTGAGGGCGGGCGCCTGATCGGCCTGGAACTCAGCGTCGTTGTTGTAGTAGTAGAGATTCTCCGACCCGGGCACCAGCGAGTAGCCGCCGGAGCTCATGTCGAAGGTATCAACGATCTCGACCTCGGTCGCACCCTCGGGCAGCTGGGATCCCTTGATGTCGATCTCCCAGATGATCCGCGAGGAGTCGCCTTCCTTGGGCAGGCCCCACTTCTGGGTGTTGGGCAGGGTGCGCACGTACGTGCCGGAGATCGAGCCGCCGGGCAGGTCCACGATGACGGCGGTGCCGTTGACCGGGAAGGACACTGTCGACGAGGTCGTGGCGTGCACCGCCTTCGTGCGCACGGTGCCGTGGCCGATGATGCTGTGATGGTCCCTTGCGTACTCGCCGAAGGTGCAGGTCATGGACACGCCCTCACCCGCGGGAACGGAGCAGTCGACGACGGGGACCTTGTCGTCGTTGAGCATGCTGAAGTTCAGCGTCGAGCTGCCCGAGTCCGAGATAACCTTAAGCTCGGGGGGAATCTGAATGGTGAACGTGTCGCCGGGCGCGACGTCCTTGCCGGTCGTGTCGATGTCGAAGGACATGGTCATGACGTTGATGCCGACGGTGGGCGCGGTGGTTTCCTTGTCCTCGCGCGCCAGCGAAATGTTGCTGACGACGCCGACGGAGGCGGCGAAGGTGGGTGCGATCGCGATGAACGCGGCCAGCAGGCCGGCGACGATCATCCCGACAGCGAGCGGGAAAAGGCGCCCGATACTGCGTGGGTGCACGTGAGTCTCCATTCGTCATGGATGGGGGACGAGGCCGTGGTGTACGCGTCGGGTCGGCCACCCATCCGCTGTGGTTAGCAAGTAATGATGCTAATGAGAAGGCTACGCCTATCTGTAATAGTCTGTGCGTTTAATTTCGCCTATCTGTCCATGTTGTGGAGGGTTTGTTTTGGTCGTCCAATGTTTCGTCATGAATTTAGCTGGTTGAAGATTCGAGTAGTTGCAGGGCGTTCGGGTTGTTCGGTAATTAATTGACGGGAGTGGTCGTTTCTTGTCGCCCAGTTGAGTGAGTGGCGAAGCTCATATGGCCTGTGTTCTTCATCGGGTGCCGCACAGGGTCTCGCGGTCCCCAGAAAATTCGCATGCAATTCCCGTGAGCATATTTCAAATTATGTAATCTGATCGTTGGTATTCTGCGGTTTTTGGGGTTGGGCCGATTCGTGCCGTGGGGGAATTGCATGCGAAATTTGTCTGGTGGGGCGTGTTGGTCGCGCGCATGTGGGGCCGCATGTGGGGTGTCCGGGGTGCAGTGCGGTGAGGCGACTACCTCGAGCAAAAGGGGAGTTCTGCCTCGCTGCGGGCAAAACAAAAACCCCGAAGCAAAAGCTTCGGGGACTTGCTGGTGGCTCCGACCGGCGTCGATCCGGTGACCTTTCGATTTTCAGTCGAACGCTCTACCAACTGAGCTACAGAGCCAAGACCTGAACCAAAAGGTCTGGTCGGCGACCCCGACGGGACTTGAACCCGCGACCTCCGCCGTGACAGGGCGGCGCGCTAACCAACTGCGCTACGGGGCCTTACAACAGGTAAGACCTATTGAATTGTTCCAATCACGATTGCGACCGGTGGTACCCCCAACGGGATTCGAACCCGTGTCGCCGCCGTGAAAGGGCGGTGTCCTAGGCCGCTAGACGATGGGGGCCTGCTTGGCCGTCGAACTGGCGTCCGAAGACGGGAGATAGTTTAGGCAGAACGTGAGTGGCGAGTCAAAACGAAATCAAGTGACAGCTAACACATTACCGAAAAACGTTGCAATTGTGCGGAATTCCCAGGAATTCATCAGCTCTCCGACCTAGGCTTGAAGCATGACTATGACACCAGCACTCGGTGCCCTCGCCCAGGCCTCGGACGCCCTCACGCGGGCGATCGCCGACCCACAGTCCGGGGCGGAGGCCGCCGTGGCCACGACCATTGACCTCACCCTCCTCATCCTCGGCCCGATCGTCGGCGCCTTCGTGGGCGTCGTCGTCTCGGTCCTCTTCTCCGCCCTGGCGCGCAGGGCGCTCTCCAAGGCGGCTACGGCCTCGTCGATCCTGGCGCGCGTGCGCCGGCCGGGTCACTTCACCTTCGCGGCCTGGGGAGCGTGGGCGGGGCTCGGCATCGCGCTTGTCAATCCACACCTGTCCGACTGGAACGGCACGTCGATCACGACGTTCTTCATGCACGTGCTGCTCATCGTCGCCCTCGCCTGCCTGACGTGGATGGCGTACGCCGCCGCGTGGGTCTTCGAGGACGCCGCCAAGGCTCGCCAGGATTCTGACCAGGGGCGTTCGCGCCGCTTCGAGACTCAGGCCCAGGTGCTGCGCCGGCTCACCCAGTCGATCGTCGTCGTCGTGGGTGCCGTCGCGATCATCGGGACCTTCGAGGCCGCCCGCCAGGCCATGACCACAGTCCTGGCCTCCGCCGGCGTCATCTCAGTGATCTTCGGTCTCGCTGCCCAGCAGACCCTCGGCAACGTCTTCGCCGGCCTGCAGCTCGCCTTCACCGACGCGATCCGCGTGGGCGACGTCGTCGTCGCCGGCGAGAAGAAGGAAACCGGCTCCGTCGAGGAAATCACGCTTTCCTACTTGGTCGTGCGCATCTGGGACGAGCGCCGCCTCATCATCCCGTCGCGCTACTTCACGCAGACACCCTTCGAGAACTGGACGCGACGCGCCGCCGCCCAGCTCGGCACCGTCGAGCTCAAACTCGACTGGTCCGCGCCCATGACCCTCATCCGCGCCAAGGTCGAGCAGCTCCTGACCGCCACCGACCTGTGGGACGGACGCACGTGGGGCGTGCAGATCACCGACTCCGACGAGTACACGGTCACCGTGCGCGTCCTCGTCTCCGCGAAGAACTCCGGCCACCTCTCCGACCTGCGCGCCTACATGCGCGAGCAGCTCATCTCGTGGATCGTCACCGAAGAGCCGTGGGCGCGCCCCGCCCAGCGCATCGAGCCGCGCCAGACCGTCACCGTCGAGCAGGATATGAGCCGCGAACGCATCGCGCGCCTGGCCGCCGAGCTCGCCGGGATCTCCGGCACGAACGAGGCCGTGGCCGCCACGGGCACGTCGGCTTCCCACACGGGTACGCCTGCGTCGGCCGGTGAGCAGTCCGGCGTCGCGACGGGTGGCGCTGCCTCCGCGATCTCCGCGTCCGGCTCCGCGCCCGCCGCCCCCAAGGACCCCGCCCACGCCGCGCGCATGGTCGCCGCCCGCCGCAAGGCCAAGCGCGCCCGCCGCCGCGCCATGGCCGACCGCCAGCGCGAGCTTGCCGAGGGCAGCCCCAGCGTTTCCCGCGATGAAACCCAGGTGATCTCCAAGAGCGCTCTGCGCAAGATCATCGAGGCCGCCGGCAACGCGAACCCGCAGCTCACCCAGACCCTCACCGCGACTTCCGTCGGCCGAGGCGAACGCTTCTTCTCCGGCTCCGCCGACGCCGAGGAACGCGCAGCCGCCCTCGAGGGCCCGGGTGAAGAGGTCTATGCCGAGCGCGAGGCCGAGGCCCGCCGCGCCCAGGAACGCCGCGAGGCCAGCAAGCGCCGCGAGGCCGGGGCCCTCGATCCCGAGGCCACCCTCGCCCTGGCGGCCGTCGGCGTCGAGCCGGTCGTTACCGACAACGACTCGCCCGAAGGCGAGTCACCCGAGGCTGCTCAGGATGCGGCCCCCGATTCTGCGGCCGCCGAGCGCGAGGACGAGGCGACCGTGAAGGACGCCGCGGCTGACTCTGTCGATACGACCGAAGATGCCGCTGCGGCCGATTCCGCCGGTACGGCCGCCGACGAGAAGCACGAAACCGAGCCTGAAGCTGCCGATTCCGAGGTGGATGCGCAGTCCGACGCTGGCGCATCCGCCGATTCCGGCGACTCGCGCGCCGCCGAACCGCAGGAGGACAGCGCACCCTCCGAGGGCGCTGAGCCTGAGGGCGCGCCCGCCCCCGACGCGCCCGAGGAGACGGGCGGCGAGGAGGAGGCCCAGGCCTCGTCGGACGTCGAAGCGTCCCCGGACGAGCAGGAAACCACGCCGATCCCCGCGCGTGAAACATCCGTGAAACATCCCGTGCAGGTGCCCCCGCCCGTGCGCACCGGCCGACCCGTCATGACCGACACGGTCCAGGCGATCGCGCCGGCGCTCGTGCCGCCGCCCGCGCCGACCCCCGCCGAGATGGCCGCATCGCGCGAGCCCGAGGACGAGGCCGACGAACCCGCCGTCCACCCCGGCTGGTATGCGGTCGCGGAAGAGGCGCGCCTCGACGCGGAAACCCGCCCCACGCCCACGGTGAAGCCCGCGCGCGTGTCCATCATGGACTTCTTCCCGGCCGTCGCCCCCACCGGCGCCGAGGCCGATATGCTGCGCACCGTCACCGGCCAGATCCCGGCTGTCGAGCCGCGTGAACCGAAGGCCGAGGACGCCGAGTCCGCAGCGGAGGAACAGTCCGCGACGGACGAGGAAGCGACGGATGAGGCCGTGGCGCCCGAGAGCGCGGCCGCGGAGGAGTCGATCCCCGAGGCTGAGGCTGCCGACGCCGAGGCGACCGTCGTCATGGATCCCGTGGAGGCCGCAGAGGCCGGCGCGCTCAATTCCGACGCCACGCAGGTCCTGCCTGCGGTTGACGAGCCCGAGGATGAGACCCTCGTGATGCCCGCGGCGGCCATCGCCGAGCCGGCCTCTGAGGCTGCGACGGCTGACGAGGACGCCGAGACCCCGGACTCCGCGACCGAGGTTGCCGCAGCGGAAGAGGAAGCCCCGGCGAAGAAGGAGACCGCCAAGAAGGCGGCCTCCTCCAAGGCCGGCGCGAAGAAGGCTCCCGCGAAGAAGATGGCCACCAAGAAGGCCTCGACCGCGAAGAAGGGCACCAAAAAGTCCTCCGCCGCGGCCACAAAGACCGTGAAGGACGAGGGCGCCGACAAGGCGAGCGACGCGACCCCCGTCAAGGACGCGAAGGCCCCCGCCAAGAAGGCCGCCACGAAGAAGACCGCCGCCAAGAAGGGCACCGCCCAGAAGGCGGCTCCCAAGAAAGCGGCGGCGAAGAAGACCTCCAACGCAGAGCCCGCCACCAATGAGTGATGGGGACAGGTGAACGGGCCACGGCCTCGCCACTGAGGCCAGCGCGAGGAAAACGGACCGCCCGCGCCCACGCACATATGTGCACGGGCGCGGGCGGTCCGCGACAATAGAGACATGACGGCTCCCGATCCCACCGCCCACAGCGAGACGCCCGGCCAGCAGACTGCGCCAGGCCCACAGGCCGCCCTCGACCCGCAGGACTCTCCTGGAGGGCGCGTCGGCGTTGCTGTCCATGCAGCCCTTGCCGCCGGTGTTGTTCTCCCTGCCATAGGCATCGCTCTGGCCGGAACGATCCTCGGCATCGCCGCTCCCGACACCATCGCGTGGATGATCCTGATCCCCGCGGCGATCGTCCTCATCGCGCGCACGAGGCCCTGGCGGCAGAGCCTCGGCGTGCGCGGGCTCGGCATCGCCGTGATCGTGGGGGTTTTGTTTGCTCTGTACGGTAGCAGCATGTTCACGGCGATCAACCACCTGCAGGTGGGTACCGCCGTGGCGATCTCGATGACCGTCGGTCTGCTGATCGGCCTGATTCACGGGCAGGGGAAACGTCGTTTCCTCAGCCCGGCTCTTGCCCTCGCGGGATGCGTAGTGTTTGCATACCAGGCGCTCCCGGGCACCGTCGATGGCAAGGTGATGCAGTCGAGCATGATGGTGAGCCTATGGGCTGGTGTTCTTCTGCTCGCCATGGTGATGATGAAGGGTGTCACGTCGCATCTCGGCTACGACCGCGGAGCGGTATCCGGGGTGGGTTTCGTCATTGCTGCACTGGGATTCGGTCTGCGGGACGCCACCATTCATGGGATTCCCGCCCTGAATGGACGCTTTGTCGCGGTCATCATCGCGGTCAGCTGCCTGATGTTCGTCAGGCCCACCGTGCTGCGCCGCATCGTCGATCAACAGGCAGATGCGCGAACCCAAGCTCGATACAACGTTTTCTTTCCCGCGGTCGCGATGGTTGCCGGCATCGTCCTGCTCGGACAGGTTCCCAGCCTCCTCGACCTCCTCGGTCTCGCGCTCATCACCGGCGCACTCTGGATCATGTCGGGCGTGACGATCGTTCCACGGCGATTCTTTCGCAAACACGGGTCCGGAGAGGTGACCGTGGACTGAGCCCCCTCCTCGTTGATCGAGGCGCGCAAGGAAAGCGGCCGCACGCGTGCGAGGGCGCGGGCGGCGCGGGACAATAGATCCATGAACGCAACTGATCCCGCTGCCCGCACCGACGCCGAGTGGAAGAAGCTCCTGAGTCCCATGCGCTACCACGTGCTGCGTGAGGCCGGCACCGAGCGCCCCTTCACCGGTGAGCTCCTTGACGAGGCGCGCGTCGGCACCTACTCCTGCGCGGCCTGCGGATCCGCTCTCTTTGACTCCGACGCGAAGTTCGACTCCTCCTGCGGGTGGCCCTCCTTCTTCCAGGCCCACGACGGTGCGACCGTCGAGAGTGTCGACACCAGCCACGGCATGATCCGCACCGAGGTGCGCTGCGCGACCTGCGGCTCCCACCTCGGCCACGTCTTCCCCGACGCGCCTGACCAGCCCACCGGCATGCGCTACTGCATGAACTCGGCGGCCCTCACTTTCGCGCCCGCGCAGTGAACGCGCCCGCGCAGCGCCCCGTCACCGACCGCATCCCGCCTCAGCTCTACATCGTCGGCTCCGGCCTCATCCAGTACGTGGGCGCGGCGCTCGCGGTCATCGCCTTCGCGTCCGTCGAACCCGCCTCCGTCGCCTGGTGGCGCGTCCTGACCGGCGCGGTCGTCCTCCTGGCCTGGAAACGCCCGTGGCGCGGCGGCCTCACGCGCTCCGACCTGGCTATTTCCGCGCTCTTCGGCATCATCATCCTGACGATGAACTCCTCGTTCTACGAGTCGATCGCGCGGATCCCCCTGGGCACCGCCGTGTCCATCGAGTTCATCGGCCCCGTCGCCGTCGCCGTCATCAGGGGCCGCGGCTGGCGGCCGCGCATCGCCGCCGTTCTCGCATTCGCTGGGGTGGCGTGCATCGGCGGGCTCGCCCTCGACCTGAGCGTGCCGAGCGTGCGCGTCGGCGTCGCCTGGATCCTCCTCGCGGCCCTCGCCTGGTCGGCCTACATCGTCGTCGGGCAGAAGGCCTCGACCACGCGCGACGGGGTCACGAACCTGGCGCTCGGATGCGCGTGGGGCACCCTGTTTTTCGCCCCCTTCCTCGGGCCGGGCGCGATGGCGGCCCTGGCCTCGTGGAAGCTGATGGCGATCGTCGTCGGTGTGGGCCTGCTGTCTACCGCGATTCCCTATACCTTCGAGGCCCTCGCGATGCGGCGCCTGGCCGCGTCGACCTTCGCGCTGTTCGCCGCGATCCTGCCGGCCACATCCGCCCTGGTCGGAGCCGTCATGTTGCGCCAGATCCCCGGCGTCTTCGAACTCATCGGCCTGGTCCTCGTGTCGGTCGCGGTCTGGCTGGCCTCGCGCGAGTAAGGGCCGAGTGACGGGCGTTTTGCGGGTCGGGCAGCGCCATCCCAACTGATAGTCGTGGCCGGACCATGAAAGATGGAGCCTTCCGCTGAATTCATCGCGATGAGGCGCCCGATCCGGATAGGTTGTGACGATCTGGATAGGTTGTGACGATCTGGATAGCTTATTAACCTATCCGGATGCGTGTTACCTATCCGGAAGTGCGCAACCTATCCGGATGCGCGTGCGTTGCGATGTTACAAACGTTGTCACACCACCCCTCATCGCCTTCAGGGTTGAAGTGTGCGCGTCAGTGGTGGGATTCGTGCACGTCGTTTTGTTACAAACGTCGTCAAACCACCCCGTTTTTCAAGGGAGATTAGCGCTCCTTGTTACAAACGTCGTCAATCCGAGCCCGAAATTGGCTTTTTCTGGCGTTTTCGCCTGCAGATTGACGACGTTTGTAACATGCGGGGTCGGAGACGCATTAAAAATGCTGCAGATTGACGACGTTTGTAACAACATCCGGGTGCGTCGGCCTTGCCAGGGCTTCCTATGAGCTTCGTGTCGGGTGCGGTGGAGGAGCCGGATGCGGGGTGGCGCCGCGACTACAGTGGGTGGCACCGAAACACGGTGGATGGGGTGTTGGAGGCCCTCAGTCGAGGCTGAGGTGGCGAGGCGTGCGCTTGCCGCCGCGGGCGATCACCCAGAACGCGAACCACGCGCCGGCCGAGCCGATGATCATGACGAGCACCATCGGCACGGCGCTGTCGCCGCCCGAGGTCGCCAGGGGAGCGGCAATGCCGTTCGCGATCGACTGGAACACACCCATCACGGATGATGCCGTGCCCGCGTGCTCGCGTGCCTCGCTCATGGCCTGTGCGCCCGAGTTGCCGAAAATAAACGCGTTCGCCGTCATGATGAGCGCGAAGCCCACGCACGTGAGGATCAGCGGCAGGTTGAGGAGGAACGTCGAGATTGCCAGTGTCACCACGCCGGTCGCCGCGATCGTGAGGCCCGCGATGATGAGTGTGCGTGGTGTGAAGTGGGAGATCAGGCGCACGTTGACCAGCGCGAAGCCGGTCGACAGCAGCGCGTTAAACGCAAACACCCACGCGAAGGCCATGGGGGACAGGCCCAGCGGCCCCTGCAGCACGTAGGTGGCGTTCGAGATGTAGCCGAACATGCAGAAGCTCGAGAAGGCGTTGGTCAGCATGAAGCCCACGAAGGGGCGGATGCGCACGACCTGGACGAGGCCGTGGAAGAACCGCGGAATACCGCCGGGGTGGCGGCGCTCCTCGGGCAGAGACTCGGGCACGACGAACCACGCGAGGGCTGCCATGAGCAGCGTGAAGGCGGCGAGCGCCCAGAAGACGACCCTCCACGTCGCGTGCGTGATGATGAAGGCGCCGAGGACCGGGGCGAGCATAGGCGCGAAGCCGATGATCGCCTGGAGGATGCTCATCGCGCGAGCCAGCGTCTTGCCGTGTGCGACGTCGACGAGGATCGCGCGGCCCACCGAGGAGGCGACGCCGCCGCCGAGGCCCTGGAAGACTCGGCCCACGAGGAGCACCCAGATGTTGGGCGTAAACACGCAGATCATGGAGCCGACGAGGGCGATGATGCCGCCCGCGACGATGGGGCGGCGGCGCCCGATCTGGTCCGAGATGGCTCCGCCCAGGACCTGGCCGGACGCGTAGCCGACGAAGAAGGCCGTGAGCGTGAACCCGAGCATCGTCGAGTTCGTCGCCAGGTCCGCCGTGATCTGCGGGAACGCGGCCGAATACATGTCGGTCGCCATCGGCGGCACGGCGTTCTGCACGGCCAGCGTGATCAGCAGGGCAACCGTGAGCGCCCCGCCGACGATGCCGCCGCGGTCCCGGGTGTCGTTAGTCGTCATGGTGTGATTGTGCACCCTTGGGGATACAAAATAGACGACTCGGTTGAATATTTGACACATCTCGCACGTCGCAGGGGCTGACGTGCGTACATGTGCACTGGTGGGCACTGCTCCTGACGCGCAAACGCCTCGACCGAGCTCACTCCCCGTCTGTGCTCGCCTCCGGCGCGTCCGCCGCGGCCTCGCCAGTTGCGTTCGTGCTGGTCAGATCGCCGAGGCGCAGGTCCGTCAGGCGGTCGGCAAGAGGTGCCAGATCCGGGTGGGAAGCCTTCTCAATCGCGGCAAGGTTGTACGCAGAGAAGCTTGTGACCCCATAGAGTGCGCCGACAATAGATCCAGCAATCGCCGAGATGATGCCAGCTTCTCCTCCGAGAGCCACAGACTGAAAAGCAGAAAACCTGTCGGAGAACTGAACGCTGACGGCGCAGGCGGCCGGAACCGACTGCGCTGGATCCGCGGACGTACCAACGTGGTGACGTAATTGCTCGAGGGTGTCTTTCGCGAAGGTTTTGACGAGGCCAATTGCCCTGCGGGTTTCATCCAGCACATCTGCTCCAGGGGTCGGGATACCGCGTGGAGGGAGAGTGGCCACGACTTTGCAAGCCGCACGGAGCAGAGAGCGCTTGTTGTTGTGCCAGTCAAACTTCCAGTCCAGTCCAAGTGACACAGCCGCGGCGACCAGTGCTGCCGCCTGGAACTCCTGGCTTGTGAGGTCGTCGCTTCCGCAGGCCCGCCATACGGCATCGGCGAAGACTTCCGGATCAGCCGTCAAGGTCACGAGGCCGACAGGGATTGCTCGCAGAACGTAGCGAGAGCCCGCCAACCAATCTCCGTCCTCGGCCCTGGCCTCGTCCGCGGGCTCGGAGGGGGCCTCGCCCAGCAGACGAGAGGCCGCCGCCAGGACTTCGCGCGTGATCCGCGTGATCGTCCCCGCTGGTGCACCCGGCATGGTGGGGTGTGAGGAGCTGGCGTTCACCAGCTGGTCGCGTCCGTCGTACAAGCTTGCGATTTCTTCGGGGGACATGCCCCGGACGGGAAAGGCGACCGCGTCTGCCACGGTGACTCCCGCCAACGCCCCGTAGATACGGTCGCGTCGTCTCATGTAGTCGTCTCCACGGTCCTTGAGGGCATCCGCTGCCGCCTCAACTTCCTCGCGTGAGGGACACGAGGCCGGGCCGGGCATGGTCGAGGCCAGCGCTCCGGCACAATTCGCCAGAACGATGCTCCGCTCGAGGGTGTAACCCAGGGCGAAACCGGCAGCCAGGGCACCCATGGACGTATGCAGCGCGCCGCGCAGATCAGTGGAAGTAACCGTTGGGGCGGGGAATCGAGTCACCTCCCCGTCGGAGGAATATTTGTCCTGCACCGCACGTGCGAGGTAGGACTCGTGTGTCTGTGCGCGGACCAGCGTGTTTTGATGGAAATCCGAGCGGACTTTGTCAGCACCCGAGCGAGGATATTTCGTGCAATCGCCGGATGGCCTCTCGTAGGAGACACTCCGGCACAGGCTTTCCGCCGAGTCATACCCCACCATGATCAGGACGTTGTCGTTGGGGAGGGAGCGCTGGCGGACGTGTCCTTGCGACGCGTCGAGGATGATGCGCACATGATCGGGCAGGTGGGCGAGTGCATGCTCGCACGCCGCCAGAACGGCCTGAGATACAATGCCGCCATCGACGAACAGCACATCTGAGGGGCCCAGCGTGCGAATGGCCTCGTCCCACGCATCTTCGGGCATCTCCGTCATGCCCGAGCTTACGCTCGCACCGTACTGTTTCAGAGGGGGCGACAGGAAGCCGTTGTCGCATCCTTCCACGCGTGGCCCAGCGTCGACGATCCCTTCACGCGCCAAGGCCTCGGCGATGATCGAGGCGCGTGGGCCCTGCCCGATTGGGCTGAGGGAGACGACCTCGACCCCCATGGCGCGGGCGGCGCACATCGCCGTGAAGGGCAGCGCGAGGTGGACATCCTCGCGGGTGGCCCACTCGTCCTCTGCGGGAACGGTGTCGTCCTTGGAATGACGGTCGAATCGGAGCAGAAGCTCGCTCATGACGACGACCCGGCCCACGGGAGCGTTGCCGCGGGAGGATCCCAGAGGGGTCGGCGCGCTTTCGGGTTCAAAGGGGGCGTATCGGTTGAGGAGATCGGAACCGGGTTCCTCGAAAGAGGACGGCCCGCTCCTCGGCGGATGATCGGGAGCAAGCCCCGCCGCTCGACGGATCCACTCGAGGGGAGTGGGCGCGGACAGCGCGAGGAGCTGTTCGGCGATTCCTAGAACGTCGATGTGCGAAACTCCCTCGACGGGGATGGCGTCGAGATCCCTCAAAGTCTTGCGGGTATCGCACACACCGGCCAACGCCGCGGAGACAGCATCGTACAGCGCGGGGTCACCACTCACCTCGCGGCATGCGGGGGGCAATTCCTTCGCCCAGAGATAGAGAACCTGAAAGAAAGCCAGGGGGATAATCCGGTGAGAGGAGGAGATGTCGGCGAGCTTGGCCATGAGGGTGCCCATTCGCACTCGGACGAGAGGAGAGTGCGAGTTCGCTTGGACGTTGAGGGCACGCTTGGTCGCAGTAAGGACATCGGGCCCCTCCTGGCTCTCTCCGCGTGGCTTCATCGCAGAGACGACGTCAACGGCGTCGCACAGGGTGGTGATGGGGGACTTGTCCCGATTATTAATAAGCAGGGACACCGCTGCGGCGAGCAGCGCCGCAGACTGAAACTCGTTTTGATTTGTACACCTGCAGGCGATCCACACGGTCTCGGCCAACGCCTCGGGGTCGATCGTTGACATTGCAATACCGATGGGGACCGCGCACAGGAGTCTGTCGCGAGCACTCCCGGCCGGGACGCTCCATTGACCCGAACGTATGGCGTGTACGCCGCCCGGGCCTCGTCGCAGCTGGTCGGCGACGGTCAGTGCCGACCTCATCGCGTCCGAGACTGTGCCATCCGGAGAACCGGACGCGGCCTCATTCGCCGCGTCCGCGCGAACCATGCCGGCCAGCGCCCCGAGCGCGTAGGGAAGTCGTGGATCCATGTGTTCTCTCCTTCTCAGGCCAGGTCGCGTGCCAGCAATTCGTCGGCCTCCGCTTCGATGGCGTCTCGCGCTGACAATGAGGCGGGGGTTGCCAGGGATGCCGCGCAATTGGCGAACAAAATCCCCCGCTCAGCCGGTATACCGAGCGCGAGGGCAGCCGCCAGGGTGCCGGCGTGAACCCCTGAGGTCTCGACGGCTTGTTCCTCGGTCAACGAAGGTGCCGCAATGCGCGTGACAGCAGGACGGATGACTCGCTGATCGTCACGCGTCGGACGCGCGAAACACACCTCGCCGCTATCTGCACGCACCACGACGTGCCGCTGGGTCAACAGGGCCAAGGCTGACGCCTGATGCTCGAGCCGAGCCTCGTAGTCATAGAGGGGGGAGGAATAGGGATGCCCTGCAATGAAATACCGCAAGAAATCACTGCCTTGGGGTAACCGCGAGGCGCGCACCGAGATGATGAGGTTGTCGAGGGGGAGACCTGGCACGAAACCCTCGTGCGAAGAGGCATCGAAGACCACGCGGGCGTGCTCAGGCAGCCACCGCACGGCCTCGCTCAGCGCATGTGCGTAAGCTTCGTCGGCGAGGAGAGACCCGTCGATGAATAGTACGTCCGAGGGGCCCATCGCCGCGATTGCTTGTGCCCACGTGCGGGCTGCATGGTCAGGCAGAGCAATGTTCGTCGAGATGTTCAGGCCCCGGCCGTCCTCGGTGGTGGCGTGCAGCTGGTATCGATTGTCGCCCTCCGCGAGGCGGGGGCCGGCGTCAACGATGCCCTCGCGCTCCAGGACCTGTGAGAGTGCCCCGGCAATCGGACCTTGGCCGAGCGGGCACAGCGAGACGACCTGCACCCCCATGCGTTGCGCCGAGATCAGTGCACGGAATGTGCCTCCCGGGGACTGGCCAAGGTCCCGTGCCCAGACGTCGCTACCGAAGCTCGGATACTTCTCGGACCGCAGGGCATGATCCATGAGGAGTTCGCCGAGGACAAGCACTCGGCCGGGCTTGGTCTTCCCACGCAGAGCGCCGAGAGGAACGGGAGGGGCGATGGGCTCGAAGGAGCTCTGTCGGGAGCGGAGGGAGGAGGCCAGGTCGATGAATGAGGCCCGGGCTGGGGGTACGCAGGACGAGATCTTCTCATCCGCGTCGGGGATATCGTGCGGGTAGGGGACGCGCTGTGAGAAGTATTGTTCTGCGAAGTGCGTCAATTTCCCTGAAAAGGCGGCGTCGACCTGCGCGGACCCGTAGGGTTCAAAGAAATCAGCACCCCGAACGGAACCGACCAAGGCGCCCATGAGGGCCATAATGGCGTGCTTTTGTGAGCCAACGCGAAGGGGAGCAGACAGAAGGTGACTGTCCTGATAGTGCGAGGCCAGAGCGAAGGCCAGAGGGATGAGCTGAGTGACTGAAGCGGAGGCCCCGATCTGCGCAACCAAAAGGTCGATAGGGGAGTCGGCATGCTCGTTGATTTCGCACGCCGCGTTGAGAGCTCTGCGCATTGTTGCCAGCACGTCTGGTTCCGGGCTCCATGAGCCATACGCCTCCAAGGAAGCCGTAAGGTTGACGGCCCGGATGAGTGTTTCCTCGACGCGGAAGTTCGCGCTGTCAATGCCCAGAGAGATTGCCGCCGCCACCAGTGCGGCCCCCTGAAACTCCGGACGTGTCATGTCGGAGAGCGCGCAGTAGTCCCACACAGCGTTCGAGAATGTCTGGTGGTTGCGGGTCGGTGTCGCAATGCCCGCTTTGATGGCGGAGATGATCAGATCGTACGTTCGATTGAGGCTCCCGCTGAAGGATGTTTCGACGGGATTTCCGTTGGAATCGTCGGCTGTGAGCAGCGCGAGGATGCGTTCGCTGATACTTGTTGATTCCTCGATAGGATCACCGATTGTGTCTGCTGCGATCGCGTGGCCGAACGTCAGGCCTATCATTGCCCCGCAGGCCCGGTTGAAACGAAGATCCATCGGTCATCCCTCCTGTGCGGCCAGCGCGTCGGCGGCAGCTTCTATCTGGTCACGCGTCGGGCACGAGGCTGGCCCGACGACCGTTGTGGACAGGGCGCCCGCGCAGTTGGCTAGCAGGAGCGCCCTCTCCAGGGGAATACCCTGTGCAAGTGCGGCCGCCAGGACTCCGGAGTGCGCGTCGCCCGCGCCGTTCGTGTCGATCGCCTCGACCCTTGGTGTTGGTATCGCGGTCACGTCATTCGCGGTGGTGTTCGTTGCCGGCTGTGCGGGCCTGCCAACATAAGCGCCCTCGGCACCTGCACGGACGAGAACGGGACGGCCCAGCAGGCCGAGCATCGCGCGCGCCGCTTCGCGAGGCTCACGGCACCGGTCACGAACACTCGCGTCACCTCTCTGGTGTGCGATCTCCTGGGCCTCCCTGTGGTTCATCGACACGATGACTCCGTCAGAGGGCAACGAGTCTGGGATGCCGATGATGGGGGAGACGTCCAGGACGACACGCACGCCATCGGGCAGGACGCGCAGCGCTGCTTCCGCGGCCTCGCGGTTCGCGGGGTGGTCCATCAGGTAGCCGTCGACGTAGAGCACGTCGCCAGGGCTCATCGTGCGCACGAAGTCCGCCCACGCGCTCGCGGGTGCCATCGTCTCGGCCCCTCTCGTGGAGATGAAGGTCCGTTCGGCTCGGCTATCGATCAGTGCAACGCAGAAGCCGTTGTCCACCCCCGCCACTCGGGGACCAGCGTCGGCGATTCCTTCGCGCGCGAGAGCCTGCTTGATGAGCGAGGCGTTGGGGCCCTCACCGATCGGGCTGAGGGAGATGGCCTCGGCCCCCATGCGGCGTGCCGCCACGAGCGCGTTCAAACCGCCACCCACATGGGGGCCCTTGTCGTTCACCCACTTGGTGTGGGTGCTGTAGAACTCAGTCGTCATCGTGAGTACGCGGTCCACGAGGATCTGCCCCATGAGGACGACGCGGCCGTCCGAGGGCGCGGCCGTCGGGGATGAGGCCGTGGTCTCCTCGGTGGCTCGGGCGTCGGTTGGCTCATCCACGGTGGTCGAAGTCGTGGGCTCGGAGTCTGCCTGCGTGTCTTCGGAAGCGGCGCTGGGTCCACGCAGCGAAAGCATCGCTGTGGCGGCCTCGGTCAAGTGAAGTCCGGACACGCTCTCTACCTGTGCGAGCATGGCGGCGTCGAAGGCCTCGACTCCGAGCAAACCGCCCAGGATTGCGCCCGCGATCGCGCCGATCGTGTCCGTATCGCCGCCGATGTTGGCGGCGTCCAGGAGGGCCTGCGGGGAGGGGTCGCGCGCGAGCAGGGCAAAAGCCATGGGGATCGCGTGCGCCGAGGCGACGGATGTGCCCACCTGCTCGATCAGGTGCTCCAGGGAGGAAGATACGGGGTTGGCGACCAGCTGCATCGCCCTGCGCGTCGCCGCCACGACGTCCGGGTCGGGGGTCCACGCGCCACGCTCGGGAAGGGAATCGACGTAGGTCACGGCCTTCCACAGCAGGTCCGTCATGTCCGAAGGAGATGGAGTGTCCCAGTCGATCCCAAACGACACGGCCGCCGCTACGAGGGCGGCCGACTGGAAGCCCTGGTGCGTCGCGTGGGTGAGCTGGCAGGTAGACCATACGGAATCCGCGAACACTTCCGGATCGTCCGTCGATACCGCGATGCCCACCGGCGTCACTCGCATTGCCGCGCCGTTCGTCGTGCCCATGCCTCGTACGCGCAGGGGGTCCTCGCCCAGCCGCACGCGCTCCAGAGCCGCCTTCGATGACGGGCCCAGCAAGTCAAGCGACCCCTGGGCCTTCATCCATTCCTCCCAGTTCAGCAGCTCACGCGCGAAGCCGCCCAGCTCCAAGGTCACGCCGCCCGCAGAGGATCCTTCGCCTCGTCCCAGGAAAGACGCGAGCGTAAGCGCCTGATACGTGTCATCTGTCGTCGACCCGGCCGGCATCCCCGGCGCGTAGGGCTGCGAGGCGTCCCCGTCCACGAGGCCGGTGATCGTCCCGTACACCGCGCGGATCTGCTCCGGGGACATCGCCTGCGTCGGCATGCCCAGCGCGTCTCCGAGCGCCAAGCCAGCCAGGGCGCCATACGCGCGAGAAAAACGAGGATCCATGCTGCACCTCCGAACGCGGGCGCGCGCCCGCAGATAGCGTGAACGCCCCGGAACGTTCCGAGGCGACCAGTAGGCCCAGGGGGACTCGAACCCCCAACCTACGGATTAAAAGTCCGCTGCTCTACCATTGAGCTATAGGCCCAGCAGCCCCATTGTAGGAGGAAGAAGTCCCCATGGCCCAATCGAAGACGCCGCGACGCCCCGCCATGCTCGACGCCGCCAGGGCTGACGCCATCATCGGCGACGAAGACCCCGCGGCCACCGCGGCCGTTGCGCACACCGCCGCCTGGGCCCTCATGGGTGTGGGTGACGAGACCTTCACTGACGCGGACGTCACGCGCCTGCGCGAGACCGTGCGCACCAGCGGGGTGGATACGATCGCGCACGTGTGGTCGCGCAGCCCCGAGTTCACGCTCCCCGGTGCACTCTGGCGCGTCTACCTGCTGCACGAGTGGTACCACCGCGACCCTCTCCTCGTGGCCGAGCGCTACGCCGAGGGCTCGCGCGCGCCCATCATCCAGGGCCTCGAGGCCCCCGTTGAGCTGCGTTCCCTGAGCCTCATCATGGAGGAGGTCGACTCCCTGCTGCGCGGCGACCTGACCGACGACGACCTGGAATACGTGCTCAGCGAGGCCTCGCGTGCCATGCGCGTGCTCGCCGCCGGCGAGGCCGGGGCCCTGTGGATCGAAGACCCCGCCGACCCGCTCGCCCACCGCGTCACCATGCGTCACTCTGCGCTGCTGGTCACCGCCGACGAGCTCGACGTCGCCGCGCGCGAGGCTGCCGTCGGTACCCTCGACTGACCCCTCGTTCGCGGCGTCGGTGCTGATCCCGGCGTACCCTGGACGGCCTCGTGGATGGCCCGAACAGGGGTGACGTGGCGCGCCCACCAGGGCACGGGCGCGCGCGGGCGACTACCCTTGTCCCTATGCGTCCGATGCCAGCCCCACGCCCCCAGCGACTCGTTCGCTCTGCGGGCGCACTCGTCTGGCGCTTCACTGACCCCGCGCGCGTCGCCGTCCCCGGCGAGCCCATCGACCCCGCGGACATCGAAGTTCTTATGGTCCATCGGCCGCGCTACCACGACTGGTCCTGGCCCAAGGGCAAGACTGAAAACGGTGAATCCCTCGTCGCCGCCGCCGTGCGCGAAGTCGAGGAGGAAACCGGCCAGATCGTCACGCTCGGCGCGCCCCTGACGACCCAGCGCTACCGCCTGGGCGGCGGGCAGACCAAGGAAGTCCACTACTGGGTGGGCACCCCCGTCCCCGCGGGCCACGCCTCCGAGCGCCTGCGTGCCCCCGTCGCGCGCGCCCCGCGCACCGAAATCGACCAGACCGCGTGGACCTCGCCCGAGCGCGCCGCCGACATGCTTACGCGCCGAGGCGACCGCCGCCTCCTTGCCGACATCGTCGCCCGTGCCCGCGAAGGCCGCCTCGTGACCACGACCCTCCTCGTTCTGCGTCCCGGGCAGGGCCTCACCCCGCGCCTCGACGAGGCCGGGGACGCCCACGCTTCCGCCTCTCCTTCCGCTTCTTCCGGCGGCTCCGCGGCGACTGCTGAGGCAGCGGCTCCGGTCAAGCCTCGCCCCGCGCCCACCCCCGCGATGGTGGCGTCCGCCGCGGCCAGGAGGGCCGCCCAGGTGGAGCAGGCCTCGGCGAAGAAGACCCAGACCGCGCCGGAACCTGTCGACCCGCCGCTCAGCCGCTTCGGCGTGCGCCAGGCTTTCGACCTCATCGACCTGCTCTCGAGCTTTGGTGTGGCCCGCGCGTTTGCGTCGCCGGCCGCCCGCGCGCGTCAGAGCCTCACCCCGTGGGCGTCGATGGGTGGGGGCTCGGTGACCCTCGTCGATTCCCTCGACCTGGCTGCCTCCGGCTCGGATGCGCAGGTCGACGCTGAGGTGCGCCTCGGACGCGTCCGTGCCTTCGCGGCTGAGCGCCTGCGCGAGCACGCCGCACCCACGGTCCTGTCTGTCGCGGGAACGGCTCGCGACGCCATCATCGAGGAAATCCGCGCCTACGCGTCGGCTCCCGTCGCCGGCGGAGAGGCCCCGCGCCTAAACGGTGGCCAGGTCCTCGTTGCGCACGTCGAACACGCCGGCGACGCCCCCACGGTCGCCGCCCTCGAAACGCATGGCGTCACCACGAAGGATCCCGCCGCCCACGCGCGCAAGGCCTCCAAGAAGCACTGAGGCGGCCCGGCACAAGCCGAGCCGCCCCAACTCCATCTGCGAGGCAGCCGTGTGGAAGAACAGCCTTCTACAGAGCGTGATCCGCATCGGTCACGCTCGCAGTAGATAGAACGTAAAAGTATCGGGTGGTGCGTGCCCAGCGGCCACGCACCACCCGATGACGTTCGGAGGATTGACGGACCCTACAGGCCCGACTCCTTCACCGACGAGGTGAGCTTCGAATGATCCAACGGGCGCGCCAGGCACACGATCGATCGATCGTTTTGCGCCCACGAATCCTTCGTCGGGATCATCCACGTCGCGTCGAGAGACGAGGTCAGATAATCCGACCCCACGTACGCGTCGAACGCGGAAATGCACTCGGTTTCGGCCTGCCGGTTGAGCGCCTCGGCGCCCGGGAAATCCCCGTCCGGCGCGGATGCCAAGGCAAAGACCTCAGCGTCATGCTCGCGCGTGCAGCTGGTCTTATCGATCGTCGTCGCCGTGGTCGCGCTCTTATCCTCCGGCAGGAGGATGCACTGCCCGACCCGCATGTGCATGACGGACGAATCCGAGCATGCCGCGAGCGGGGCGGCGGCAAGAGCAACGACCGCAGCCGTCACGACGAAGCGACCACGCATCAGTGAACTCCCAGAGGCAGTGCCACGACGAGGTACACGATGCCCGACACCAGAGCGGCGGCCGGCAGGGTGAGGAACCACGCGATGACGATGTTGCCCGCGACGCCCCAGCGAACCGCCGAGAAACGCTTCGTGCAACCCACGCCCATGATCGCCGTCGACACGACCTGCGTCGTCGAGATGGGGGCGTGAATGACGTAGGAGCACAGGTACAGGATCGAGGAGGACACCGCCTCGGCCGTGAAGCCGCGAGCCGGATCCAGGTCGATGATCTTGCGGCCGATCGTGCGCATGATGCGTCCGCCGCCGGCCATCGTGCCCAGCGAAATCGCCAGAGCGCCCGAGATCTTCACCCACAGCGGCACGTTCATCTCGCCCGTGATGGGATCGAGGATGTTGTGGTGCTCGCCGTAGCCGCCGGCCAGCAGCGCCATGACGATGATGCCCATCGTCTTCTGCGCGTCCTGGATGCCGTGGCCCAGGGCCATGGCTGCCGAGGAGAAGCGCTGCGCGGCGCGGAAGCGGCGCATCGTGCGGTGATACTGCGCGTTGCGCAGCGCCCACAGTACGAGCTTCATGGCGATGTAGCCGACGACGAAGCCGATGATGGGGGAGGCGAACATCGGGATGACGACGTGGCTCATGATGCCCCACCAGTACACGACCGTGCCGCTCATGAGGCCTGCGCCCACCATGCCGCCGATCAGGGCGTGCGAGGAGGACGAGGGGAGTCCGAACCACCAGGTGATCAGGTTCCAGATGCAGGCGCCCAGCAGGGCCGCCAGGATGATGACCAGGCCTTTTTGCTGCATCTCCGGCAGGGGAGACTCAGCGTAGTCGCTGATCGAAATGATGCCCTTACCGACCGTCTTGGCGACGGCCGTGCCCATCATGGCGCCGATGACGTTCATCGTCGCGGCCATGAGGAGCGCCGCGCGAGGAGTCCACGCGCGCGTCGACACGGAGGTCGCGATCGCGTTCGCCGCGTCGTGGAAGCCGTTTGTGTAGCTGAAGAACAGCGCGACGGCGATGACGACGCAGACGAGGATCAGATTCAGATCCACGGCTCAGGATTCCTTCAGTGCGAGGGACTCGATGACGTTAGCCAGCTCCTCGAATGCGTCGGCGCAGGACTCGAGGCCCTGGACGATGTCCTTGAGCTTGATGATCGTGACCGGGTCGAGGCCCGAGTCGAACAGGGCCGTCAGGGTGCGGCGGTAGGCCAGGTCGCCCTCGTTCTCAAGGCGGTTGACCTCGATCCAGTAGTCGCGCATGTCCACGGGCGACTTGAGCTTGGGCATGTTCTCGGCGGTCAGCGCCGCGCAGTGCTCGATGACCGCGATCTGCTCGTTGAGCAGGGAGACCAGGGAAGTGGGGATGTCGGCAATGCCGTAGACGACCAGGAGGTCGCCAGCCTCGTCGATGAAGTCGAGGCAGTCGTCCAGGTGCGACGCCAGCGACTGCAGATCCTCGCGGTCGAAAGGCGTGATGAACGAGGAGTTGATGCGCTGAACGATCGCATGGTTCAGCTCGTCGCCGCGGTGCTCAACCTCGTGGAGCTGATCGCGCAGGGCGATGCGCTCTTCGGGGGAGGCGGCGTAGATGTGCGAGAGGAACTCGACGGCCTGCACGAGCTGGCGGGCCTGAGAGGTCAGATCTTCAAAAAAGTCAGGGCCTTGGGTCTTAGAACGGAGTCCCATGGTGTATTCGGTCCTTCCAATGGCGAACAGCACTGTTGTGCTACCTGTAATCGTCGGTCATTGGGTAGCGAGACTTCAAGTTCAGAGATGGAATTGTGACCCCATATTCGGTGTTCTATCTCACGGCGATGGGTGAATGGACGACTTCCGTCGCATTCACGAGGTCGGGGCGGGGTAGGGCGCCGAGAGTGGGCCTTGTAGATGGGTTAAAGGTCCCTATCGGCCGGGCGGGGTGTGACTCGTTCGACTACGATAAAAGTGTGACTGGGACCAAGCTCCCGCAAGCGCGGGTGTGTGGACCGGCATGATTGATTCTGTCAATCGAGGACGCAACTGCGGCCTCGACAATCCGAAATGCCTCAGGAGGCAAAATGTCCGTGACCGAACAGGACGTGCGTGCAGCCGCTCCGGCGAACGCTCCCGAAGATGTCATCAAGTGGGTTGCTGAAATTGCTGAGCTGACCACGCCTGACGCCATCGAGTTCTCCGACGGCTCCCAGGAGGAGTGGGATCGCCTGACCTCTCAGATGGTCGAGAGCGGCATGTTCACCAAGCTCAACGAGGAGAAGCGCCCCAACTCGTTCCTGGCTCGCTCCAAGCCGTCCGACGTTGCGCGTGTTGAGTCCCGTACCTTCATCTGCTGTGAGAAGGAAGAGGACGCCGGCCCGACGAACCACTGGGCCGACCCCAAGGAAATGAAGGCCACCCTGCACGAGAAGTTCACGGGTGCCATGAAGGGCCGCACCATGTACGTGGTGCCCTTCTCCATGGGTCCCCTGGGCGGCCCCATCTCCCAGCTCGGTATTGAGATCACCGACTCCCCCTACGTTGTCGTCAACATGCGCATCATGACCCGCATGGGTGCTGCTGCCATGGACCTCATCAACGAGGGTCGCGTGTGGGTTCCCGCCGTTCACTCCGTCGGCGCTCCCCTGGAGCCCGGTCAGGAAGACTCGAACTGGCCCTGCAACGACGAGAAGTACATCACCCACTTCCCCGAGACCAACGAGATCTGGTCCTTCGGTTCGGGCTACGGCGGCAACGCCCTGCTCGGCAAGAAGTGCTTCGCCCTGCGTATCGCCTCGACCATGGCAAAGCGTGACGGCTGGATGGCCGAGCACATGCTCGTCCTGCGCCTGACCCGCGAGTCCACCGGCCAGCAGTTCCACGTCACCGCCGCCTTCCCGAGCGCCTGTGGCAAGACCAACCTCGCCATGCTCCAGCCCACGATCCCCGGCTACAAGGTCGAGACCGTCGGCGACGACATCGCGTGGATGCGTCCCGGTGAGGATGGCCGCCTGCGCGCCATCAACCCCGAGGCTGGCTTCTTCGGCGTTGCCCCCGGCACCTCCTACAAGACCAACCCCATGGCCATGGAGACCGGCAAGGCCAACTCCATCTTCACGAACGTCGCCCTGACCGACGACGGCGACGTGTGGTGGGAAGGCATCGACGGCGACGTTCCGGCGCACCTGATCGACTGGCACGGCAACGACTGGACCCCCGAGTCCGGCGAGAAGGCTGCTCACCCGAACAGCCGCTTCACCGTCCCCGCCGCGCAGTGCCCCATCATCTGCCCCGACTGGGAAGCCCCCGAGGGTGTCGCCGTTGACGCCATCCTCTTCGGTGGCCGCCGCGCCACCAACGTCCCGCTGGTTGCCGAGCAGTACGAGCCCGCCCACGGCGTGTTCATCGGCGCCTCCGTGGCCTCCGAGGTCACCGCTGCTGCGACCGACGTCAAGGCCGGCTCGCTGCGCCACGACCCCTTCGCCATGCTGCCCTTCTGCGGCTACAACATGGCCGACTACTGGGGCCACTGGCTGGAGATGCAGGACAAGCTGGGCGAGAAGTTCCCGAAGGTTTACCAGGTCAACTGGTTCCGCAAGGACGAAGAGGGCAACTTCATGTGGCCCGGCTACGGCGACAACTCCCGCGTCCTGGACTGGATCGTTCGCCGCGCCGCCGGCGAGGTCGAGGCCATCGATGGCGTGACCGGCCGCTACCCGAAGTTCGAGGACTTCAACCTTGAGGGCCTGGACATCGACGAGGCCATCTGGGCGAAGCTCTTCGCGATCGACCCCGACGCTTGGGCCGCCGAGATGGACGACACCGAGGAGTACTTCTCGCAGTTCGGCGACAAGCTCCCCGCTGCCATCACCGAGCAGCTGGCCAAGTTCCGCGAGCGCATCGCCGCCGCGAAGCAGGCCTGATCCGCGCGGATCTGAGGGCGAGCCCCGGAGGAAACTCCGGGGCTCGCCCCTTTTTCTCCCCGCGGGGCTGACCGGCGAAACGCAGAGGAAAGATCCCAAGCGGCAGCCAGCCCCCGCCTCGTCGATGAAGAAGTGAAAACTGACCGGGTTGTGTCAACGATGAGTCGGAGGGGCTACACTGGAACAGCATCCGACCGCGCACGCAAGGAGAGCCCGTGCCCAACTACTTGACGAATGACGAGCTGGCCCACGCGAAGAGCCTGCTCGATCGCATGACCACCATCTACCAGCACACCGTCGTGGGTCAGGAAGGTCTGCGCCGCGCGCTCACCGCCTCGCTCCTTGCCGGCGGCCACGTCCTGGTCGAATCCGTGCCCGGCCTGGCGAAGACGACGGCCGCGCAGACCCTCGCGTCCGCGGTGTCCGGCACGTTCCACCGTATCCAGTGCACGCCCGACCTGATGCCCAACGACATCGTCGGCTCCCAGATCTGGAACCAGGAGCGCGGCGAGATGGTCACCCAGCTGGGCCCCGTCCACGCCAACATGGTCCTCCTCGACGAGATCAACCGTTCCTCGGCAAAGACCCAGTCCGCCATGCTCGAGGCCATGCAGGAACGCCAGACCACGATCGGCGGCGTCAACCACAAGCTGCCCAATCCCTTCATGGTCATGGCCACCCAGAACCCCATCGAAGAAGAGGGCACCTACGTGCTGCCCGAGGCGCAGATGGACCGATTCCTCCTCAAGGAGGTCATCACCTACCCGACGCCCGTCGAAGAGCTCGAGGTTCTCACCCGCATCGACTCCGGCCAGATGAGCGCGCAGGCCTCTGTCGCACCCATCACCCTCGACGACGTGCGCACCCTGCAGGAAGCGCGCCGACGCGTGTTCGTGCACGAGACCCTCAAGGCCTACATCGTCGACATCGTCAACACCACTCGTGGCGCCGGCCCGAACCCGCTGCCCGGATGGAACAAGCACGTGCGCGTGGGCGCCTCCCCCCGTGGTGGCATCGCCCTCATGCAGATCGCGCAGGCAATCGCCCTCATGGCGGGGCGCAACCACGTCATGCCCGACGACATCAAGGAAATGCGCTACGGCATCCTGCGCCACCGCATCATCCGCACCTTCGACGCACTGGCGGACAACGTCTCCATCGAGGGCCTCATCGACGCCGTGTTCAACGCGGTGCCCGTGCCGTAACGATTCTCCCGCCCGCCGCCAACGCCCTCGAGGAACGCAATGCCTGTACGCTCGCGCGAAATCCACGCGCTCTCCACGCGCATCCAGCTGCCCGTCATGCGCAAGCTGCTGTCCATCATGGATGGACAGCACTCCGCGCTGCGGCAGGGACGCGGCTGGGAGTTCATGGACCTGGCTCCCTATCAGCCGGGCGACGACGTGCGCGAAATCGACTGGGCGGCGACGGCTCGCACCGGTTCGCCGGTCATCAAGAGGCACGAGGCCACGGCGAACCTACAGGTCATGCTCGTCGTCGACACGGGCCGCGAAATGGGTGCTCTCGCCCCGTCGGGTGAGACCAAGGAAGAGATCGCCCTCACCGCATGCGAGGCGATCGCATGGCTGAGCGTGGCGCGCGGAGATCAGATCGGCCTCGTCGCCGGCGATGCCGAGCGCGTGCGCTTCATGCCCGCCCGATCCGGAAACGCCCACGCCGAAACCATCATGCGCCGCATCGAGGAGGACATCACGCTGTCCTCCCCGCACTCGGATGTGCCCAAACTCCTGGCGCGCGCGCGGACGGTGACCCGACGCCGCAGCCTCATGGTCATCGTCACCGACGCAACCCAGCCCGAGCCGACGCGTCTGTCCGATGACCTCATCAAGTCCCTGTCCGTGCGCCACCAGGTCATCCTCGTGAGCGTCGAGGACATCGACCCGACCTCCCTCGACGAGGGGACGAACGTGGTCGACGTGACCGAAGGGCCTCTCCCGGACTTCCTGCTGCGCGACTCGCAGCTGGCCGGGGAAGCCGCCAATCTCGTGGCGATGCGCCGACATGCGGTCGCTCAAATGCTCGATAAGCGTGGGGTGATCCGCGTGGACGTGGGCTCCAGCGAGGACGTCCCGCGCGCACTCATGCGAGCCCTCGAAAGGGGAGCACATGTCCGGTGATCTCACCAACGGCCTGAACGATCCCGCGCTCTACCCGAACTGGATGTGGATCCTGGGGACGGTGCTCGTTGTCGCCGTCCTGGGGTGGATCGTCTACAGCATCTGGCGCTGGTGGACCTCGCGCATCGGCGAGGTTATGGAACTTCAGACGATCACGGATGCCCGCCGCAAGAAGTACCTCACGTACGTCGATCAGATTGCCGACCGCTACGCCGACGGCGACCTGGATGCGCGCGGTGTTCACCTGGCGCTCGCGGGCCTCATGCGTGCCCTGGGCACCGAGCGAACGGGCCGAGACCTCGAGGTCGCAACCGTCTCCGAAGTGCGCGAGCTCGTCCCCGTGTGGCCGGGCCTGGCCGACGTGCTGCAGGCCTGCGAAGTCCCCAGTTTCTCGGGCGATGACATCCCGCAGGGGCAGCCCTCTCACGAGGCCGTCACCAACGTCTTGACCATGGCCGTGGAGGCGGTGAACGTATGAGGTTCTGGTGGTTAATTCCCATCGTCCTGGCGGTTGTCGCAATCGCGACGGTCGTCGGCTGGCTGCTCGCGCGTCGTGCCGGCGTGCGTTCGGGCAAGAAGGGGTGGGTTGCCAACACTGGCTACCTGCGCGGCCTGCCGAAGTACCAGGCGCTCGTGCGTCGCACGCGCGCCTCGCTGGCCATAGCCTTCGTCTGCTTCCTGATCGCCGTCATCGCGACCTCCGTGTCGGCGGGCGCGCCCGTCGACCGCTATGTCAAGCACGACAAGTCCGCGAGCCGCGACATCGTCCTGTGCCTGGACTCGTCCGGATCGATGCTGCCCTACGACTCGAAGATCGGCGGGGCCTTCCGAGAAATCATCTCCCACTTCGAGGGCGAGAGAATCTCGCTGCAGCTGTGGGACGCCTACTCGATGACGATGTTCCCGCTCACCGATGACTACGATATGGCCACCGACGTCCTCCAGGACATGTCGGACACGATCGACACCGGCCTCATCCGAATTGGTGGAAAGATATCTGGAACAAGGGAACTCTTCGAGTACCTGGAGCCCGTCCTGGATGAGAACCAGGAGGTCTCTTCGCTCGTTGGCGACGGTCTGGCCTCGTGCATCATGGGCTTCGACCATAACGACAAGCAGCGCTCCCGCACCATCCTGCTGGCTACCGACAACGAGGTGTACGGCGAGGGCGTCTACGACCTGAGCGAGGCGATCGAATTCGCGAAGAGTCAGGGCGTGACGGTCACGGCCCTGTACCCGGGATCGGATATCAGCCTGAGCTCCGAGGCCCTGCAGCTGCGTGACGAAGTCCGTAAGACCGGCGGCGACTTCTACGATGCGTCGTCCCCGTCAGCGGTGGATAGCGTGGTGCGTCAGATCGAGGCCGAACAGAAAGAAGAACTCGACTCCGCTGGAAAGATGATAGAGACGGACCGCCCCGGCGCCGCCTTGGGGTGGACACTCGTCGGCGTCGTGTCGCTGCTCGGTCTGCTGGCGTTCGGGAGGCTCTGACATGATTTTTCGCCCCGTCTTTCACTTGGCCCTCCTGGGCATCGTTGGCGTGCTCGGCGCGCTCTTCGTGTTCCTGTCGGCCAAGCGCGCCACCCGCCGCCACGTCATGGACGTCCTGCGTCGCTTCCTCATCGTTGTCACAGTCATCATCATGGGCGCAGGCCCGTCGATCCCCGGCGAGGCCCAGGAAGTGACCTCGACCCTCGAGGTCTACTTCGTCATCGACCGCACCGGATCCATGGCCGCCGAGGACTGGGACGGCAGCAAGCCCCGCATCGATGGTGTGCGCAACGACATCTCGATCATGATGAACATCCTCACCGGCTCGCGCTTCTCCATCATGTCGTGGGACTCGAAGGTCCACACGGACCTGCCGCTGACCTCCGACGCCTCCGCGGTCATCTCGTACATGGATTCCTTCGACCGCGAGCTCTCCAGTTCCTCCCAGGGATCGTCGGTGAACCGACCCGCCCAAGACCTCGCCAAGCTCCTGAAGAAGAACAAGGAGCGCCACCCCCAGAATGTGCGCGCCCTCTTCGTTTTATCCGACGGCGAGACCTCCAACCAGGACCATTGGACCAGCGCGCCCTCAGGTGAGGCCAGCGACTGGGATGCCGTCAAGGAGTACATCGACGGCGGCCTTGTCCTCGGCTACGGCACCGAGGCAGGCGGCCCCATGAGGGTGCTGCGCCTGGGCGACAGCGGCTCCCAGAGCGGCGGTGAACCCGAGTACATCCACGACTCCTCGAAGCCTGACAACCCGATCGCCATTTCGAAGATTGACGAGGCCGCCCTCGAGGATGTCGCCTCACGCGTGGGCGTCGACTATGTGCACTCGCCCGACAAATCGGCGATCGAATCGCACGCTCGTTCCGTGCTCGACAAGGCGACGACGATGGCCGAGACGCGCAACCTGAAAGACACGTATCGCTACATCATCTGGCCTTTCGCGCTTCTACTCGGGGCTCTCCTCGCGTGGGAGGGCACCACGCTGGCGCTGCGCGCCCAACAGTTGAGGAACTCCCATGCCATCTGAGAACTCGCAGCCTGAAGCAGACCTCCTCCCCTTTGGTGCACCGCAGGTCGATCCCGTCGATGCGTCCGTTCGCGCGAAGCTCACCAAGGCCTCGTCGGGTAAGCAGAAGATCCAGCGCAACCCCCGTGCGCTGCGCCCTCTGTGGTACTCCATTCCGATCCTCGTCATCGTGCTGAGCGTCGCCGCGTACCTGATCGGCCTCTCGCTCTGGTCGCGCTCGTCCCTGAGCCACTGGAAGGCGCAGGAATACGATGTTGCCCAGACGGGCTATGAAGGCCAGATGACGTGGACGAAGATCGGTATCGAGCGATGGGTGGCGCACTACAACCGCGGCACCACTCTCGTGCGTCAGGGGCAGACTGACGAGGGCGTGACGGAGCTGCGTACCGCCTTCGACCTTGTCCCCAAGGCCACCGAGGTTAAGCCCGGCCGACTTGAGCCCTTCTCCTACGAATGCCGCGTTCGCGTCAACCTCGCAATCGGCATCGAGATTCAGGGCGACGCGCAGGCTACCGCCGGCGCCTACGGAAATGCCGCGACTACCTACCAGGAAGCCGAAGAGACCGTCGCCCCCTGCCAGACCGCCTCCAACTCCAGCCAGAACCAGTCCGATCAGAACCAGTCTGACGACCAGAACCAGTCCGACAACAAGGACCAGTCCGGCAAGCAGGGCCAGTCCGGTGACCAGCAGCAGTCTGGCAAGCAGTCCGATAACCCCGCCGACCAGAACAAGGAACGCGTCGAGGACAAGAAGCAGAAGGCTGAGGAGCAGTCCCAGGAGCAGGGCGACCAGCAGAAGGACCAGCAGAAGGACCAGCAGCAGGACCAGCAGGACAAGGGATCGAAGGATCAGCAGACGAACCCGAGTCCCAGCCCGAGCCCCACGCAGGACCCCTACGAGGGGGAGACCCCGGATGAGAAGCAGCGCCGTGAGGAGCTGCAGCACAAGAACGATCAGCGCAACAAGGACCAGCGTGACAAGAAGGATGACCGCCGCAGCGGCAACCCGAACGGCGCCTGGTGAGGGCTGCAAGCCCGTCTCACTTTCGCTGTGACGTGCACCCATAAAACACCACGGTGGCCCGGAAGGCCACCAAACACCGATAGGCTTGAATCGTGAAGGTTCTTCTCGTTGGTAACGGGGGTCGCGAACACGCGATCGCCCGTGCGCTTGTACGAACGTCCACCCCCGAGCATCCTGTTGAGCTTGTCGTCCAGGCGGGTAATCCCGCGCTGGAGCAGCTGGGGCGCTCCCTGACCATGGATCCCCTGGATCCGAAGGATGTCGTCCGTCGCGCCACATCCGAGAACGTCGACCTCGTGGTCGTCGGCCCCGAGGCTCCGCTCGTCGCGGGCGTCGCGGATGCGGTCCTGGACTACGGAATCCCCGTGTTTGGCCCGACGAAGGACGCGGCGCGCCTCGAGGCCTCCAAGTCTTTCGCGAAGCAGGTCATGGCCGATGCCGGCGTGGCCACGGCTCGTGCCTTCACATGCACCACGATGGACGAGGTCGAGGCCGCCTTCGACGACCTGGGTGCCCCCTACGTCGTGAAGGATGACGCGCTTGCCGCGGGTAAGGGCGTCGTCGTGACCACCGACCGCGCCCAGGCCTCGGAGCATGCGCGCGCCTGCCTGTCGCGCGACGGGGGAGCGGTCGTCATCGAGGACTACCTCGACGGCCCCGAGGTTTCCCTCTTCTGTTTCGCCGACGGTGCCACCGTCGTGCCGCTGCAGCCCGCGCAGGACTTCAAGCGCGTCGGCGACGGCAACGAGGGCCCGAACACGGGCGGCATGGGTGCCTACAGCCCCCTCCCGTGGCTCCCCGAAGAGGCCACGCAGCGCATCGTTGACGAGGTGGCCCAGCCCGTCATCACCGAGATGGCGCGTCGCGGCACCCCCTTCCGCGGCCTCCTGTACTGCGGCCTCGCGATGACCTCGAAGGGCATCCGCGTCGTCGAGTTCAACGTGCGTTTCGGCGACCCGGAGACCCAGGCCGTCCTCGAGCGTCTCGACTCCCCGCTGGCCCCCATCCTGTACGCGGCCGCGACCGGCACCCTGGCCAAGGCCCCCGCCCCCGTGTGGAGCGAGGACGCTGCCGTCACGGTCGTCATGGCCTCGGGCGGCTACCCGGGCCCCACGGATACCGGACATGAGATCACCGGTATCGAAGCGGCCGAGGAACTCGACGGCGTCCACGTCATCCACGCCGGTACCTCCGAGGAGATCACCGACGACCCGACCGACGTCGCGGCGGGATGCTGCGGCTTCGAACCGACCTACGCGCTGGTGAACTCCGGCGGCCGAGTCCTCGACGTCGTCGCCCGCGCGGCCACGCTCGACGAGGCGCGGGCGCTCGCCTACCGCGGCGTCGACCTCATCCATTTCGACGGGGAGCACCACCGCAGCGACATTGCGACGTGGCCCGCCGACCTGGTCGTCACCCTCGACTGAGAACCCACTGAGGAGCATCATGACCGCCACCCTCCACGGCTGGACCCCGCTGAGCGCGGGCAAGGTTCGCGACATCTACGCTCCCGACGAGGCCGTGGTTGGCCCTGCGCCGCAGGCCGCCACCCCGGCGGGCCGCCCGCGCCACGCGAAGGCTGGCCCGGAGGCGCTCCTCATGGTGACCTCTGATCGCATCAGCGCCTACGACTACGTGCTGCCCACGCTGATCCCCGGCAAGGGTGCGGTCCTCAACCAGCTTGCCATCTGGTGGATGGGCCAGCTGCGTCCCCTCGTAGAAAACCACCTGCTGGCCGTGGGTACGAAGGCTCCGGCCGAGGCCTCGCGCGCCCTCGAGGGCGCCCAGCCCACGCGCTTCACGGTGCCCGCCGAGGTCGACGGGCGCGCGGTCGTGTGCCGCAGCCTGCACATGATCCCCATCGAGTGCGTCGTGCGCGGCTACCTGACGGGCTCCGGCCTGGCGGAGTACCGCGAGAGTGGCTCCGTGTGTGGCATCACGCTGCCCGAGGGCCTGACCGAGGCCTCGCGCCTCGAGGAGCCGATCTTCACGCCCGCCGCGAAGGCCGATCTGGGCGAGCACGACGAGAACATCACCTTCGAGCAGACCGTCGAGCGCATCGGCGAGGAGCTCGCGGTTGCGATCCGCGACCTGTCGATCGCCCTGTACCGGGCAGCCCGCGACATCGCCGCCGAGCGCGGCATCATCATCGCGGACACCAAGTTCGAGTTCGGTATCGACGTGACCACGGGCGCGCTCGTGCTCGCGGACGAGATCCTGACCCCGGACTCCTCGCGGTTCTGGCCCGCCGACCAGTGGGTGGAGGGCCAGGTCGCGCCCAGCTTCGACAAGCAGTACGTGCGCGACTGGCTGGTCTCCGAGCAGTCCGGCTGGGACCGCTCTTCGGGCGCTAACCCGCCCGCGCTGCCCGAATCCGTGGCCGCTGCGACCGCCGCGCGCTACGTCGAGGCATACCGCCGACTCACCGGGTCGGACCCCATCCTGTGAACAGACTTGCCCGCCGGGCAAGATGCACGGCGGGATCCTCACCAACAACACAAGGAGGAACGCCGTGGGGCGAATCATCGTGGAAGTGATGCCGAAGCCGGAGATCCTGGATCCCCAGGGTAAGGCTGTCGGTTCGGCGCTGCCCAGGCTCGGAATCACGAGCTTCGAGGCCGTGCGCCAGGGTAAGTGCTTCCACCTGAGCGTGGACGGTCCCGTTACCGACGAGCTCCTGGACCAGGCCCGCAAGGCCGCCGAAGAGGTCCTGTCCAACCCGATCATCGAGGACGTCGTGCGCGTCGAGGCCATCGACGAGGCCGATGCCCGTTACGTGGGAGGCGTGCAGTGACCCGCGTCGGAGTCGTCACCTTCCCCGGCACCCTCGACGACCGCGACGCCGCCCGCGCGGTTGAAATCGCGGGCGCGGAGGCCGTGTCCCTGTGGCACAAGGACGCCGACCTGCACGGCGTCGACGCGGTCGTCATCCCCGGCGGCTTCTCCTACGGCGACTACCTGCGCTGTGGCGCGATCGCCGCGACCGCTCCCGTCATGAGCGAAATCGTGCGCGAAGCCGGACGAGGCCTGCCCGTCCTGGGCATCTGCAACGGCTTCCAGGTCCTGTGCGAGTCGCACCTGCTGCCCGGCGCGCTCATCCGCAACGACCACCAGAAGTTCCTGTGCCGCGACCAGGTGCTGCGCATCGAGAACGCGGACACCGCGTGGACGCGTGCCTACAGTGTCGGCGACACCATCACCGTCCCCCTCAAGAACGGTGAGGGCAACTTCCAGGCGTCTCCCGCCGAGCTCGAACGGCTCGAGGGCGAAGGCCGCGTCGTGTTCCGCTACGTCGACTTCAACCCCAACGGCTCCGCCAACGACATCGCGGGCGTTACCAACGCCGCGGGCAACGTCGTCGGCCTCATGCCCCACCCCGAGCACGCGACTGAGGCCGGCTTCGGCCCGCTCTCCCTCGGAGCCGACGGCGCCAGCCACCACGGCGGCACCGACGGATTGGGCATCTTCCGTTCCGTCCTCGCATCCCTCGTCGGCTGACGACGCCACCGTGCCCTCACGCGTGAGGGCACCCCGGCCTCGTCCCAGACCTTTCGAATGGAAACACGAATGACCTCCGAAAACACCCGCGAGCTGCCCGACACCGTCGAGAACGCCGCCGCGACCCCCGGCCAGGACATGCCCTGGAAGGAACTCGGCCTCAAAGAGGACGAATACCAGCGCATCTGCGACATCCTCGGGCGCCGCCCCACGAACGCCGAGCTCGCCATGTACTCCGTCATGTGGTCCGAGCACTGCTCCTACAAGTCCTCCAAGAAGCACCTCGCCGAGCAGTTCGGCGCGCGCACGACCGACGCCATGAGGAAGAACCTCCTCGTCGGCATGGGTCAGAACGCCGGCGTCGTCGACATCGGCGGCGGCTGGGCCGTCACCTTCAAGGTGGAGTCTCACAACCACCCGTCCTTCGTCGAGCCCTACCAGGGCGCGGCCACCGGCGTGGGCGGCATCGTCCGCGACATCATCTCCATGGGTGCGCGCCCGATCGCCGTCATGGACCAGCTGCGCTTCGGCGCCGTCGACCATCCCGATACGGCGCGCGTCGTCCACGGCGTCGTCTCCGGCGTCGGCGGCTACGGCAACTGCCTGGGCCTGCCCAACATTGGCGGCGAAACCGAGTTCGACCCGTCCTACCAGGGCAACCCCCTCGTCAACGCGCTGTGCATCGGCAAGCTGCGCCACGACGACATCCACCTGGCCAACGCGACTGGCGAGGGTAACCTCGTCGTCCTCTTCGGCGCTCGCACCGGCGGCGACGGCATCGGCGGCGCCTCCATCCTCGCCTCCGAGACCTTCGAAGACGGCATGCCCGCCAAGCGCCCCTCCGTTCAGGTGGGCGACCCCTTCATGGAGAAGGTCCTCATCGAGTGCTGCCTCGACCTGTTCGAGGCCGACGTCGTCCAGGGCATCCAGGACCTGGGCGCAGCGGGCATCTCGTGCGCGACCTCGGAGCTGGCCTCCAACGGCGACTCCGGCATGCACGTCGACCTCGAGAACGTGCTCCTGCGCGACCCCACGCTCACCGCGGGCGAGATCCTCATGAGCGAGTCCCAGGAACGCATGATGGCGATCGTGACCCCGGAGGATCGCGAGCGCTTCTTCGAGATCATCGACAAGTGGGACGTCGAGGCAGCGGTCATCGGCCACCTGACCGGCGACGGACGCCTGACGATCGACCACCACGGTCACCGCATCGTCGACGTCGACCCGAAGACCGTCGCCCACGAGGGCCCCGTCTATGACCGCCCCTACGCGCGCCCCACGTGGCAGGATGAGCTGCAGGCCGCCACCTCCGAAGAACTCTCGCGTCCCGCCACGCGCGAGGAACTGATCGCCGACGTGCGCGCCGTGCTCTCCGACGTCAACCAGGCCTCCAAGGCGTGGGTTACTGACCAGTACGACCGCTACGTTCAGGGCAACACCGCCCTCGCCCAGCCCGACGATGCGGGTGTTATCCGCATCGACGAGGCCACTGGCCTGGGTGTCGCGCTCTCCACGGACGCGAACGGCTGGTACACCAAGCTCGACCCGGCAGCGGGCGCCCGCCAGGCCCTCGCCGAGTCCTACCGTAACGTCGCCGTCGTCGGCGCCGAGCCCGTCGCCATCACGGACTGCCTGAACTTCGGCAACCCCGAAGACACGGACGCCATGTGGCAGCTGGTGACCGCCATGACCGCACTCGCGGACGGCTGCATCGAGCTCGAGATCCCCGTGACCGGCGGCAACGTGTCGTTGTACAACTCGTCCGGCACCGAGAAGGGCCTGCCGAATTCGTCGATCAACCCGACGCCCGTCATCGGCATGCTCGGTATCCTCCCCGACGTCACGCGCGCCAACCCCTCCGGCTTCACCGAAGAGGGCCTCGCCGTCATCCTCCTGGGCACCACCCGCGAGGAGTTCGACGGGTCCGCGTGGGCGCGCATCGCCCGCTCGCACCTCGGTGGCCTCCCGCCCGAGGTCGACCTGAAGGCCGAGGTTGCCCTCGGTAACGTCGTGCGCGCGCTGAGCGCCGCCGACGGCCCCGACGGCCGCCCCCTCGTGCGCGCCGCACACGACCTGTCGAACGGCGGCCTCGTGCAGTCCCTCGTGGACTCCGCGCTGCGCTTTGGCATCGGCGGCGTCTTCGACGTGGCCGGGGCCGCCCGCCGCGACTGCGTCGGCGACCACGAGATGCTCCTGTCCGAGTCCCAGGCCCGCGCCTTCGTCGCGGTTCCCGAGGCGGCCGTCAAGGCCGTGTTCGCGGCCGCCGAGGCCGAGGGTGTGGACGCCGTGCGCATCGGCACCACGGGTGGCGACATGCTCGCGATCAGCGGCGTGGACCTGCTCGCCGCCGAAGGCGAGGGCTGCGGCTGGATCGCCTCCATCGACGAGCTGCGCGAGCTGAGCGAGACGGGACGTCAGTACTTCTGAGCTGCCGCGTCTGAGTCGTAGCGCCGGGGGCGCGGGCCTGCGGGCCCGCGCCCCTGTGCTGTGTTGCTTGTGGTGCCGCTGGCGTTCCGGGCGCCGCGTGGTGTGTTGATGGGCCGGGCTGCTTGGTGTGCCCGTGGGCGGCGGCCTTCCTGCTTGTGTTGCTTGTGGCCCCACGGGTGTTCCGGGCGCCGTCGGGCCCGGCCGCCCGCGAGATCGCCACACGCGAGCCTGCGGCTCGGAGTGGTCGATCTCGAAGCCCGCCCGTGCCCTCCGG
>JAHACW010000078.1 GCA_018375675.1 Actinomyces sp.
ACGTGGTCATCACCACGCTCGACATGGCTGCCACCACGCGCAGCACCTTCCCCGCAGGGGTCGTGTTGCATGCTGATCGGGGAACACAGTTCACCTTCGAGAAGCTGGCCGCCCATATGCGCACCGTCCAAGGAATCGTGTCGATGGGGCGGGCCGGAGTGTGCTGGAACAATGCCATGGCCAAATCCTTTTGGGACACCCTCACAACCGAGTACTACTACCGGCGTACCTTCATGACCCGCTACCAGGTCTACACCGGGGTCGCCACCTGGATCAAAGACTTCTGCAACCGCCGCCGCACCCGCGCCAGCCTCGTTGGCAAAACCCTAGTCGAATACGAACGACACCAAGCAGCCTGGACAACAGCCGCATAAACAGACCGTCAACAACTTGCGCACAACCTCGAGAGAAAATGACAGGCTCGGTTTGTGGAGTACGTGATGAACTCCTGGAAGACGACATGTTCGAAAACCTCAACAATGCGCGTGCCCGGATCGGCACGTGGCCACGCCGCTACAATGAGAGCACCCACACAGCACGCTGGGTTGGCTCTCGCGCAACCAATCCGCGCGCCAATGGGCACAACGCCACCAATAACAACCAACGATCTTCAAAACAACTGGTTCACAAAACCAGACCAGGCCAGAGAGGTGCTCTTTGAGAACGATACGCATACATGGCGACAACGTAATCGAGTGTGAACGTGTCCTGACCTTTATAAATGAATTCGAGGTTCCAACGGCACGCAAGGTGTCGTATGCCTCAAACTCA
Source organism: Actinomyces sp. (assembly GCA_018375675.1). Taxonomy (GTDB): domain Bacteria; phylum Actinomycetota; class Actinomycetes; order Actinomycetales; family Actinomycetaceae; genus Pauljensenia. Next base: position 772 of record JAHACW010000078.1, read on the forward strand.
GTCATCGAGGTTCGTACGAAGCTTCGGGTTGAAGACGACGTGGAGGAAGTCCGCTTTCAGCTTTTCCCGGGGTTCAATAAATCGGGCCGTAGACGATGGAATATCGATGTATTTGAACAGCTTCGTCAGCGAGGAAGCATCCTGGATGAAACGCCGGACGCTGTCATTACCCTCCTCGATGAGTCGTCAAACACGGAAAAAATACTATGCAGCCTCGAGTTCTGCTCAGCGCTCCAAGCCGGGAACCAAGCATGGCAACGGTCAGGTAGGGCTTTTTCGACCATGCGAGCTGGATGTCCTTATCTGTACATTGTTGACTTCGTTAAATATGAGCTTGATGCAAACCGGAATCGCAAGGCTCTGCGAATGCCTCATCCCCTTGTTCCCTTCTCGTACGTTCAAGCAACTAATGAGACAGACATATTTGTCGCGCAAGTATTTGTAAGAGCCGAAGAGTTCAACCCGGATGACCCTGCCCTCAAAGATTTCAATGAAGAAATCTTTGGTGATCTTGCGATGGGGTCCTACCTTGTAAACCTCATGAGTGGCCGCGACACCCAAAAGCAAGAGAAGCTTCTCAAGCAGAAGAATCTAGAAGCGGTTGGATTCTTTGCAAAGAAGACTCGTAATGGATCAGGATTTAGCGCGGATGATTGGGTGAGAATCGGAAATAAACAGGTCTCTGTTACCGACCAGGCGAAGCGCCAGAAACTCCATTGGGCAAAAAAGGTAGCTCAGAAGAGTGTCTCGCAGAAGACTCGAAAAATGATTGAGATCTCTTCGGAGTTTGCTGTCGGACTGGGATCTACTGACTTACCATTTGCATTAATTCCAGAAGAGCGAGTTGAGCATTACCTCGATAAGCTGGCTGAAGAGGGAATTGCTCCAAAAAGTGTGCTCGAAGAATCGATTGATCTCGATTCAGACTTGGTTATCTGTTTAGTGAAGGGGTTCAAGCCCAGAGGTGATGACGCTCGACCGGACCGTGGTGTGCTGCCATTGCTCGCCATGCTACTAGGTGAAGACTTCAACGTTCTCACGTACATATATGGTCCGATGACTGAGAAACGTTTCCTGCAGCTAACGAATGAACCGGACAATGTTGCGAAGGTAAATGGTTTCTGGAAGGTGTTTCTAAGCCTGAGTAATTCTGTCATTATCGACTCGCCGGAAGTCGGAGATGCAAATCGGTATTTCCATGGCGTAGTTGGGTCTCGAAAATTCAAAGAAAAATATATGGCGAAAGCATCGAACGGCTCCCTCGACTTCCCAGCTGTTGACATTTACGCCCAATCCGTCCATGAAGATGACGTGGATGCCGTACTTCATGTTGCATTCTCAAATCTTCGAGAGATATCGCGCTTCGAAGGACTATGTAATCCACCAGGAGGTGACTGGTCCGGACTTTCACTCAGGGTAGGTGACCTAGAAAGCCGGTGGTTGTCGCTGCCTCGAGTGAGTGGCGATATTCATGGCAAGCGCCCAGATCATGTTGTTCAACTATTTCCGGAAGATGGAGAACCATTCATTCTTTCGATTGAATCAAAGGATCGCTCCAAGGACCTGGAAGCAGGTGTAGGCGACGGCCTTGCTCGCTATATTCGATATTTGGTGAGGCATTTACCGAGTGCTTCGCGCATGGGCAAGCAAGGATGGGTAATTGCGGAGGAATTGTCTGAAATTGATGCGGATTCTATAATTTCGGGCGCTGCCTTCATTGCGATGGATAACGAAGACCTGCACGCGCTTGGGGCCAAGTCAAAATGTGACGTATTCTTCGCTATGTCCTACTCGCACGACGGATGGTTTGTGGGAGTGACAAACCGGTCATCGAGGAGAGAGCAGTATGACGCTCTCAAGTTGCTATTCGAGTCAGCTGACGAAATTGAAGGGATCAGTGTGCGATTTTACTGAGGATAGATGGATCAACATCGTAGTTCAAGAATAAAGACTCGTAGACTGGCTCAATTTTCTTGTCGATAACCCTTCGGAAGGTTGAGTTTCCAGACTTCAAAGAAACCTCGGCTTTGTATAGATCGCACGGGAGACTATGTTCATATGTCTTGTCGCCACGACTTCCGTCGAATGAGAGCGCCCACCTTACTCCTTGGGAGTTGAGTAGGTCTAGGTAATCGAAGAATTCTGCATAGTCAATGGTGGGCTGTTTGAAGTAGCGTCCGACTGTGTTCATGTATGGCGGATCGAGGTAGATGAAGTCGCCTTTCTTGGCAGATGTGGTCGTTTCTCGATAGTCTCCGTGCAGGAACGTCATGTTTGAAAGTCGTGCGCTCCAATCGCGGAGGATACCGCGCAGTGTCGCTGGGTTAATGCCTGGACGGGACAAGTGGAACGAGTTGTTGAACTCGCCCGAACTATTGAAACGGATAAGACCATTCACACACGTCCTCGAAAGGAATAGTAGCGCTCTCGGATCACCTGTGTGATTAAAATACTCGCGAACGGCGTAAAAGTGGTCAGGTTTGTCAGCCTGCAGTTGTTCCCAATGTTTTTGGTAGTAATCGGCGGCCTCGTCGGGTGATTTCAGAATAAGGTTCCATAGCTCGATGAGAGGCTTTGATAAATCCCCAGCAATACCTAGCTCGGGTTCTAAACTGTATGCTACGGAAGCTCCACCCACGAACGGCTCAAAATACCGATTGAACGAAGGAGCGAGGCGTGCAATGGAAGCCGCTTGGCTGCGCTTGCTCCCACTCCACTTGATTGCTGGCTTAATTGTGCTCAAAAGGGACTCCATCATCTATTAGTTGACTTGGTGCTGTCTCAAGTGCTCTTGCAACGCGTATCAAGCTAGGCTGGTATGGGGATTCACCGCGGAACATTTTGTATAGTTTTGGGCGAGAAACACCTGAGATCTTGCTCAGCTGTGATATCGTCGTAATACCTTGCTCGGCCATTGCTATCCGGATCTGCTTTTCGGAAGTTATTTCGCTCATTTGTTTTCCTAAAATTGCGAAAGATTCAGTTCAGTTTGTGATGAATTTAGGCGCTTCTTAGCTAAATCTACATATTCTGATTCTAGCTCTATTCCAAAGTAGTCTCTGCCGAGCTCGGCAGCAGCCAAGCACTCGCTTCCTGATCCTGCAAAAGGACTAAATACTAGGTCACCTGGGCGAGATGAGAGCTGGATCATCCGCTTCAGTAGGCGTAGAGGTTTCTGGGTTGGGTGCTTCCCGAACTGTAGCTCCCGGCGCTCCTTGTTGTTGGGGATGTCCCAGACGGTTCTCATCTGCTTCCCGGCAGTTTTTAGCAGATCGTATGAGTAATCGCCTGACTTCGATTCTTCGTAATTGAAGTAGTACTGCCGCTTGCCTCCGTCATGGGTGTGCGCCCAGAGGAGTGTCTCGTGACTGGCTGTCAGTCGACGGCCCGAGAGATTTGGAAATGCGTTGCGTTTGAACCAGATTACCTCGTTGATGATTTCGACATCAAGGATTTGGCTAGCGAGGTTCACGATCCCAATGTTGTGGTAGGTGCCAAATGTCCAGATAGAGCCGGTCGGTTTGGTTATACGTTTGGCTTCCGCCAGCCACAAAATTGTAAACTTGAGGTAGTCAGTAAGGTCGAGGTTATCCCAGTTCTCCATAACTTTACTCCAGTTGCCCCCCATTCCAGGAAGGTTGACAGAGTTATCCCACTTCCAGGTCGATCCTTTTGACAGATTATATGGAGGGTCGGCGATTACGAGGTCAACAGAATCGGTGGGAAGTTGCCCCATGATGGAGATGCAGTCGCCCTGAATGATGGTATTACGATCAATATTCATATTCTCAGTGTAATGTAGAGATTACAAAATGTCAACTCAATGATACTGTTTTTTGCGCTTTTGATCTCTTTTTATTTAGGGTGTTTTTGGGGTCTGAGTCTGCCGGTTTTGAGGAGTGTTCGGGCGCTGTAGTGGGTGATATTGCGGAATTCGAGGGTGGAGTCCGTGGGTGTTCAAGGCGGCGGTTGATAGCTTCGGTAGGGGCACTGGAGTTTTGGGGCGTCTGAAGTAGGTCAGTACGTCTCCGGCTAGGTGTTTGTGCGTCCTCCCCAGTGTTACGGGCTCGGCCGGGCCTCTCGCTATGTGCGTGAAGGTCATCGTGTTTATTTCAGCTTCCATCATGGGCTGCCTGTCCTCGTGTCGGGTATGCGGAAGGCGTCAATGAGGTTCTGGTAAGCCCGCTAGGTTTACTCAAGGGTGACATGCTCCTCACTGGCAAATAGGTCGAGTAGTTGGTGCTGCTGATGTGGCGTGAGTGTGCAGGAGTTGGCGTGTGTCGTCCTGTGAGCCTTGTGTGGTGCCTCGCCTATGGTGAATACTTTGCCGGTGTCTACGGTATTCATCCACAGTAATCCTGGTGTGGTGCACGACGTGGAAGGTGTCTATGCTCGCCCTTGTGCTAGGGAGTTACTAGCTGTCAACGCACTTGATGCCGATGAATCCATCTATCGCAACGATTTCAGTGTGGGCGTGTCAGCATTCGGCTTAGAGGTTGACTAGGTGTTAGCTACCTTTTAGAGCGGCCCGGGACCGTGTCCAAGAGTCGGGAGGGGTCACTGCGGTCGCAGATGGGCGTCATGTTTGAGATGGCGGTGATGCCCCAGTCCCTGTAGGGGGCGCCATACGTGCTTATCTATGCAGATGAGATGCTCGCCGTCAAACCGATCTGGATCATTGATGAGCAGATGCTGGCCTTCATTCAGGATAGTGGTGTTGGTAGTATTTCAGGATGCTGCCCAGGGCCTGGGCGATGTGCGCCACCGTCAAATGATGAATTTCCATGCCCGTCAGTGTTCAGTGCGCCGCTAACCGTGAGAACTTTGCGTGCGGCCGGGTCGCTTGGTTCATATCTTGGCGTGACGCGTGGGCGTATCCCTGGCATTGGTAGCGGCGCACGCTCACGTGCGGATTGTGGGGTGCCATCCGTATGGCTCGTGTGCGGGAAGCTTGATCGCCGTGTCGCGCAAGGTGCCCTGGTGCCCTGTGTCGACATCACCGGTCCTCCTATTGATGTGGCAAGCCAATGCTGCATGGTTTCGAAAATGTGCTGGCCCATCACCTATGGGCCCAGGTTGTCCAGGTGTGTGAGCGCGCTCGAATCAGTGCAATCAAAGCAGAATTGGGCATGTCTAGGTCTTCAGATGGACGGTGTAGGGATATCCATCATCGAAAGACCTCAACCCGTACACAGTCACGACATGCCAAACCCCGCCCATCACATCTGCACCTTCAAATGTGAAGAGTCGATAAACTATCGGCTTCGTGCAGGCGGATTACAATTCATATCAGTTCATATGGTCAAAGGGTGATGTGTGCGCTCTGGCCGTGGTGTGTGGCGTGGTAGGTCCATGGATATGCCTGCCTTCGTAGATGAGCTGGAGACGTGCTTTGACGAGGAGCGTGTGCGCGACCTTGAAGAACTCATCGACGAGCTCACCGATACTGAGCGTGCCTCGGTCACTCTGTCCGCCCGTCTGGCCGGTGCGGACGGCGACATAACGCTGGCGCGACGATCACCGGCTCGGTGCTCGATTCGACCCGCTCGTGGGTGCTCCTACGCGGAAGCCGCGACGACAGCCTGATCATGCTCTCTGCAATCGTCGCGGCCTGGCCCCTCGGGCGTAGCGTTGCGCGAGAGTCCTCTGTGCGAGGGGTCGTCGGCGTGGGCCATGTCCTGCGCGAACTAGGTGCACGCGGCGTCGGAGTCGTCATCGAATCCGACGGAGGTGACCATCGGGGGATCATCGACGCGGTCTACGCGGACCACGTCGATGTCGCCCTGGATGGAGAGGCCTTCACCTATGACGGCCGGGATGAAACAGGTGGCTTGACCGTGACGCTGGCACTTGCGGGGCTTCGTCGACTCCGCGTGCTCGGCCAGCGATGGTCCGCCGACTAATGAGCGTTTTCCGCCTTCTGACGCTCGCGCGTCGCGGCGTATTGATCCTGGATGAACTGCTCCAGGACGGACTCTTCGATTCGCCAGACATGCTTACCTCCCACCTGGATGGCGGGCAGCTCGCCGGAGGAAACGAGGGCGCGGGTGGCTGACATCGTGAGATTCAGGGTCTCGGCGACGTCAGCGAGAGTGAGGAATCGTGTTGCCATGGCAACATGCTATCAGTTGGGGTTGCTTCGTTTGATTGGTTTGAGTCGGCAAATTTTTACGCGTCATTTCACCGATCGGATCGGTTGGTTCTGATGAATAGTCGGCAACCTACCGCTTTTTCGGTTGAGCGTGCATCATAGAAGAGTGAAACGCGTCTCAGCTTCAGTGTCGATCCCGGCGCGCGCCCCCGGCAAGATGGACCGTCGATTCATTATCGGCCTGGTCCTCATCATCGCGTCCGTGCTCGCATTCAGTGTCCTTGGCGGCCTCCTACGGGGAGGAAGCCGCGTCTATACCGCGACGACAACCATCGCCCCGGGCGATGCCCTCACCGCCGACAACGTCCGTGAGGTTGTCCTGAGCGTCGACACTACTGTCTACGCGCCCACCTCCGAGGCCCCCATGGGCTCCATCGCGACACGCCAGATCACCCCGGGCCAGATCGTCATGCGCACGGACCTGTCGCAGGGGGAGAGCGCGCCGTCTCAAGGGGATATGCTGCGCGTGGCCGTCACCGTCAGCGCGGGGTTGCCCGACGGCGTCGCTGATGGAACACGGATCCGGCTGTGGACGATCCCCGCGCGCAGCCAGGGACAGGCTGGCAATCAGGCTCGCGAGATCGAGGGGACC
>JAHACW010000079.1 GCA_018375675.1 Actinomyces sp.
GCGCGACGTCGGCGCTCAGGTAGTGTCCGAGGGCCGGGTCGATCGGCGAGGGCGCGGTTCCGTCGACCTCGAGGGTGACACTCAGCGGCGTGTCGGAGACGTTGCGTCCCACGTGGACCGTCCAGGTTCCTGCCTCGGTTTCCCAGGCACCGCGCGAGGACTCCCAGTGACGGAACGTGTAGCGATCGAAGGGAATCGTCACGCTCATGGATGCTCCGGCAGCCACCTCGACCTTGGCAAAGCCCTTGAGCTCACGGGCGGGACCGAACACGCCGCCGGGTGCACTCACGTAGAGCTGGACGACCTCGGCACCGTCACGCGCAGAGGTGTTGGTGACCGTGAGGGTCGCTCCCTCCTCGTTCACGGCAAGGTCGGAGTATTCAAAGCTCGAGTATGACAGGCCGTAGCCGAAGGGGAAGGCAACGTCGATACCCGCCGTCGTGAAGTAGCGGTAGCCGACAAACGGGCCTTCGCGGTAGTACGAGAGCGGTCCGGTCGCCGGGTACCATGCGGCGGTCGGGTGGTCCTCGTAGGAGAGCGCGTAGGTTTCGGCCAGGCGTCCCGACGGATTGACGGCGCCGGTGAGGACGTCGAGCATCGCGGCGGCGCCTCCCTGGCCGGTCAGGTAACCGTTGACGAGCGCGGGCACAGACGATACCCACGGCATCTCGACACTCGCGCCTCCGGTGAGCACGACGACGGTGCGCGGATTCGCTGCGACGATGGCCTCGATAAGCCGATCCTGGCCCTCGGGCAAGCGCATGTGGGGGCGGTCCAGGCCCTCGGATTCAGCCAGCTCGTCGAGACCCACGTAGACAAGCGCGACGTCGGCGCGCTCGGCGAGGGCCACGGCCTCGGCGATGAGAGCGTCGCTCGTCCCACCGTGACGCTCATACCCGCTCGCATATCCCTTGAGAACGAGGCCTCGGGCGGCCTCTCCCCCAGCTTCAAGCAGTTCACGCGGAGCCTCCACGCGAGTGGGATTGACCTGGGAGGAACCCGATCCCTGGAAGCGCGGCGTGTCGGCGAGATCGCCGATAAGCGCGACGCTCGTGCCGAGGTGGAGAGGCAAAAGATCGTCGTCGTTACGCAGGAGCGTGATCGCCTCGGCGGCGATGCGCGTAGCCAGCTCGTGGTGATCCTCGAGGTCGTAGGGCCTGGGCGCAGGCAGCCCGGCGGCAGCTGCTGCGACGTTCAGAATCTCCTGGGCGCGCGCGTAGACGTCGGCCGCGTCCAATTCCCCGACCTCGACGGCCGCGACGATCTGCCGGGCACCCGCCAGACCGGGGGCTGGCATCTCAAGGCTGCCACCGGCACGCGCGGCCTCGACGGCGCTGTTCGAACCGCCCCAGTCCGAGATAACCATGCCGTCGAAACCCCACTCGGTGCGCAGGATGTCGGTCAGCAGGTGCTTGTTTTCGTGCGCGTAGGTGCCGTTGACGAGGTTGTAGGAGCTCATGATCGCCCGCGGCTTAGCCGCTCGGCAGACGATCTCGAAGCCGGTCAGGTAGATTTCGCGCATCGTGCGCTCGTCCACGATGGAATCCGAGGCCATGCGGCGCAGTTCCTGAGAGTTGACGGCGAAGTGCTTGGGGCAGGCAGCGGCACCCGTGGATTGGATTCCTTCGACGAGGCCGGCGGCCATGCGTCCGGAAAGGATCGGGTCCTCAGAAAAATACTCAAAGTTGCGTCCACACAGCGGCGAACGCTTGATGTTGAGGCCGGGACCAAGCAGAACGTCGACGCCGAGGCCACGTGCCTCCAACCCCAGTGCCTCGCCCATATCACGCGCAAGATCGGGGTTCCATGTGGCAGCAACAGCGGAGGCCGTCGGGAAGCAAGTCGCTTTCTCGGACTCAGCGATGCCCAGGTGGTCGGCATCCCCGAGCTGGCGGCGAACACCGTGGGGACCGTCGCTCATGACGAAGGAGGGGACATTCGCCGCGGGGATCGGGCGAGAGTCCCAGGCGCTCGATCCCGAGAGAAGCGCCGCGGCTTGCAGGAGGGTGAGATCGTTGGCGTCCGTCAGTGCTGCGTGTTCCATCGTCGTGAACTGCCTTTCATGCTCCATCGCGGGTGTCGTCGATGATTCCAGTGTGGACCACCGCCACACGACCTTACCGACCGCGCGCATGATTTGTCGTTTGCGGGGCGTGTTCTGCACGTGCAAGGACCTTTTCGCCCTGGGATAAAATGATTCCTATGACTGACACCGAGGTCCCCACCCGCAGCGAGAACGAGTCCACATCTGCCCACGCTGTCTTTGTCGACATCGACGGAACCCTGTGCGATTCCCGCCAACGAATCCCGGAATCTGCGCTCGAAGCTCTCGACCAGGTCCGGGCGCGAGGCCACCGACTCTTCGCATGCACGGGACGATCCGCGCCCGAGGTCTACCCGCGTTTTTGGGAGGTCGGCTTCGAGGGGCTCGTCGGCGGTGCCGGCGGATACGCCAGCGTCGGCAATGAGGTACTCCTGGACGAGCGCATGCCCAGCGAGCACGTCGATGTCTTGACCGCCCTGTGGGAGGAACTCGACGCCTTCTATATCTGGCAGGGCCCCGACCAGATGGGGCCCAGCAAGGGATACCTCGACTTCTTCGTTCCCCGGGCGGGCAAACACCCTGAGGACTGGATCGAATACGCCCAGTCCATCACCCCCTTTATCGTGGACATCGACGGCGGTTCCTTTACCAAGGTCACAGCATATGTCCCGCCCGAGAAAGCATCGATGGAACGGGTGACAGCAGCCCTACCGGACGGCTATCGCGCAATCATCGGCTCCGTTGGTGCCGCAGGCTACGTCCCCTTCGAGGTCGTTCCGGCGCATCTGTCGAAAGCAGTCGGCATCCGCGCGATCTGCGAGCACGTGGGCATTCCTCTGTCCCACACCGTCGCGATTGGCGACTCCAACAACGACGTAGAGGCCGTGGCAACGGCCGGCCTCGGCGTCAGCATCGGACACGACTGCGCGGACCTCGTCGAGGTCGCAGACATCGTCGCCCCCGCCGTCTCCGAAGACGGCCTGGCATGGGCTCTGCGCGCCGCCGGCCTGACGACAGTCGAGCGCACTGGGGGCCAAGGCCTCGGTGATGCACGGTGAACGGGTCACTGCAGCGCTGGCTGCACCATCCCCTCACACGTAACTCCGCCTTCATGCACCTGTGGGCGGGTCAAACCGCCGCAGAGATCGGCTTCCAGGTGGGAGCCCTGGCGACCTCGGCGATCGCGATCAGCCTCCTGCACGCCAGCGAAACCCAGATCGGACTGCTTTCCGCCCTGCAGACCCTCGCATTTTTGCTTGTCGGCTTGCCCGCCGGCGCCTGGGTGGACCGGTGGCGCAAGCGCCGCGTCATGATCGCCGCGAACCTCACGCGCATCACGGCCCTGACGTCTATCCCCCTGGCCTACATCCTCTCGTCACTGACCCTCGTACACCTCATGGTCGTCGCAACCATCCTCGGCCTATCCACCGTCTTCTTCGACGTGGCCTACCAGTCCTACGTTCCCTTGATCGCCTCCAAGCGGTACATCGGCGCGGCCAACGGGCGCCTCGAGGCCTCGTACCAGGTCGGCCTTGCCGGGGGTCCGGGGCTGGGCGGCTGGCTCCTCGGCATCGTGGCTGCTCCCTTGGTCTACCTGCTGACCGCCGCCACCTACGTTGCGTCCACGTGGGCGATCTGGCGCATTCGCACGCCCGAGCCCACTCCTGTGCGCAGCGATGCCACCCTCGGCGCCCAGATACGCGAGGGCCTCGCCTTCGTGCGCGGCCAACGCATTCTCTACCCGCTCTTTTCCTGCATTGCCGCCGGGGCCTTTGCAAGCGCGGGCATCCGGGTGCTGCTGCCCCTCCTCGTGCTGCGCACCCTGAGCATGAGCGCCACGCAGCTCGGCTTGTTGCTCAGCGCCGGGGCGATCGGCGGATTCCTCGGGGCGCTCACCCGGCCAGTGTGGATCGCCCACCTGGGAATCGGGCGCACCCTCGTCATCACCAATATCATCGGCGTTCTCGTGATTGTCGCCCAGCCGGCCTCCATTCACGCCCCGGGCATGGCCGCGTGGATCATTACCGTGAGCGGCGTCGCGTCCTCCTACTTCCTCACCGTCTACAACGTCACCCAGATGAGCCTGCGCCAAGAGATCTGCCCGCCGCGCATGCTCGGGCGCATGAACGCGATCTTCCGCTTCGCGGTCTGGGGTGTCATGCCCCTCGGATCATTCGTTGCCGGCATCGTTGCCGCCCACACCGGGATCGAGGCTGCGATGTATCTGTTCACGGCACTCGCTGTTGCCGCCGGCGTCGCAATAGCATTCACTCCGGCTGCCCGCATCCTCGGTTCAAGTGCCTCCCCGACCATCTCATAATGTGACGCGCTCGGTCGCTGCAACTGTGCCCATTCGCGCACGGCCGCGATACCATAAGTGTGAGGCAAACCGCAACGGTTTCGGTGACTGAGCCAAGGAGGACACCATGGACACCGCAACGACCCTCGTCGAGGCCCTGGGCGGCTGGGACAACATCTCCAATCTCGAGGCGTGCATTACGCGCATCCGCCTGGACGCAGCCAACACCGACCTCATCGACGAGGCCAAGCTGCGCGAAGCCGGAGCCTTCGATGTCGTCATCGTTGGTGACGCCGTGCAGGTTGTCATGGGCCCCGACTCCGAGGACCTCGTCGAGCAGATGAACGCGAGCCGGTGAGCTTTCTCGTCCGCGCGCCTTTCGCTGCGCACGTCCTTCCCCTATCCGAGGTACCGGATCCCGTCTTCGCCAGTGGCGTCGTCGGGGATGGCCGCGCGCTCCTACCGGAAGCCGATGTCACGTGCGTGACCCTTCACTCCCCCATCAACGGAGTGGTCACCAAGCTCAAATCGCACGCGGCGATTATCACCTCAACGCGCGGGCCTTCGATCCTCATTCATCTGGGTATCGACACCGTCGGCCTGCGCGGCCGAGGCTTTGCTCCCCTCGTCGAGGAGGGCGATATCGTCGACGCGGGCACCCCCCTCATCCACTGGGATCTCGGCCCCGCCCGCGGGGCGGGCCTGTCCCCCTGCGTGCCAGTCATCGTCGTCACCCCTCCTGGACAGCCGGTCTCTCCCGAGTTCGATGAAACACTGCACACAGTGGGGATTCTCGATCCGCTATTTTCCCTCCCCGATGGAGACTGATCCCCGCTCATATGCATGAACCCCGCGACCCTTTCGGGTCGCGGGGTTCATGCATCGACCTATTGGCGTCTGTCAGCGGACGGTCCCACGCAGCAGCGCGAACAGAGAAGTCAGGCGCTCATCAGTGGGCAGGTCGTCGATCGCAACTTCTTCGCCGTCGGAGTCGCATAGCGGCACGCACCAGTTCGGGTACAGGTCAGCACCCGTGCCGGGCATGTTCTGCGGGCGCACATCCCCGACCGCATCCACGAGGGAGGCGACCACCAGCTTCGACGGGGTCTTCGCGACGTAGCGGTACAGACCCTCGACGGTCTCGCGCTCGCTGGGCTCCGCGCCATCGATACAGCCGTACTCGTGCAGTCGCGAGCGCATCTGTTCGAGTTCCAGGCGATCGCCAGCACGCACCGTCTCGATGTCATCCGTCAGCAGGCCAAGCTCGGAACGCAACGTCGTCTGAATGCCGCGGATGTAGCCGAGCGTGGGCGGCAAGTCATGGATGTTGACGGCCGCCAGGGCGCGATCACGGTAGTGCTCGGGACGCAGCGGCCAACCGCCACCCTCCTTTTCGAACCACACAACGGAGGTGCCGAGGACGCCACGCTCGCGCAGGTAATCGCGTACCCACGGCTCCACAACGCCGAGGTCCTCGCCGATGACGACGGCACCCGCACGCTGGGCTTCCAGTAGGATGACGCCCATCATGGCCTCGTGATCGTAGTACACGTACGTACCTTCGGTGGCAGCGCCCCCATCCGGGATCCACCAGAGGCGGAACATACCCAGGATGTGGTCAATGCGCACCGCACCGGCGTTGGCCAGCGCAGCGCGGACCATGTCGCGCAGCGGCAGGTAGCCCGACTCCGCAAGGCTGCGCGGCGACCACGGCGGCTGCGACCAGTTCTGCCCCTGCTGGGAGTAGACGTCCGGCGGAGCACCCACGCTCATGCCGCTGGCAAAGAGCTCCGGACGGCTCCACTTTTCGGAACCGTAGCCGTGCACACCGACTGCCAGGTCGGCCATGATGCCGATCTCCATGCCGACCTCACGCGCCACGTGCTGGGCATGCTCGAGCTGTTCGGCGGCAACCCACTGGCACCACTGGTAGAAGTCAACACGCTCGGCCAGCTCAAGGCGCTCAAGCTCGACGCGAGGTGCAGATGAACGAGCAAGGTCCTCGGGCAGTTCGATCGTGCCCTCGCGCTCGACGAGGGCGCACCACAGCGCATAGTTCGACAGCTCCGAACCGCCGCGCTCGATGAAGTGATCCAGCTGGCTCTGGCGATGGTAGGAACGCGGAGCAGCGAAGATAGCCTCGAGGGCCTTGCGCTTGGCCTCCCACGAGCGATCACGGTCGATCAGGTCCTCGCGGATGGCGAACTGGCGGGTCTCATCGCGCAGCTGCTCGATGGCCGTGCGCGAAGCCTGGGGCAGGGAGGCGTACTCCTCAATGCTCTCGGGACGAATGTAGATCGGGTTGAGCCAACGGCGCGACACCGGCAGGTAGGGAGAGTTCTCCAGCGGGGACACCGGTTGCGATGCGTGGACAGGGTTGATGAGCAGGAAATCGGCACCCTTGTCCGCACACATGGCAGCCAGGTCAGCCAGATCAGTGGCGTCACCAATGCCCCACGAGGATGCCGAGCGCGTCGAGTACAGCTGGGCGTTGACTCCCCACACGCGGCGCGAGGACTCCAGGAGCGGCAGAGACAGCGTGTTCGGCACGATGATGAGGGTCGCGGACTCCACGTGTCCACCCTCGACAGTCGCCACGAGGCGGTGCCATCCGAGCGGCAGCCAGTGCGGCACGTCAAAGGTCGCACGTCCGACGAGCTCACCATCGATCATGCGCGGAGCGACGTAGCGATCCACCTGATCACACGAGCCCTTACGGCCGTCCTCCAGCACCCACTGAACGTTCACCCACGAGCCGTCCG
>JAHACW010000007.1 GCA_018375675.1 Actinomyces sp.
CGCGCCCCCGGAAGCGAGAGGAACACAGGCATGCACCTGGAAGGGCATCACGAGGATGGCGGCTGGCTCCTGTCCACCTTTACCCTCACAAACCGAGTCTCGTGGGAGATGATGCTCCAGGCGGTGTACGCCGCCTTCGAGTATTTTGCGGACATCACGATCTTCGTGGACGATCACTCGATCAAGCTCGAGTCGCGCGAGGACGTGCTCTCCATCCCCGAGGCTGGCAACATCGGGATCGGCGGCGAGTCCGCGGTCGTCAAAGAACCGATGCTCATCATCTTCTACAACCAGGTGCACTTCATCAACCTGCGTATTCGGTGCGGCAACGACGACCTGCGCGACCTCGACTACGAGGGCTTCAACAAGATCGTGTGCCCGATCGTCGACGCTATCGAGCTGGCGATGTACCAGGAGCCCGTGCCCGCGCCCGTCAAGGAAAGAACCTCCGAGGATACCGACGACGCCGAAGAAGAGAAGGCCTCCGAGGAGACCGGAGGAAGCGCGGCGAGCACCGCCGACGAGAGCGAGCAGACCGTCGGCACCGGCGACGGCGAGCAGGTGGAGGACAGCGGCGACAGCGAGCCCGAGGATGAAACCGCGGAAAGCGCTCAGGAGGATAAAGCGGCCGAGGCCTCGTCCGCCGAACCCCCGATTCCCCCGCCGCCAGCCACAGAGCCCCAGGACAGCGCGACTCCCACCGACGCCCCCGAGCCGGGCTCAGAACCGCCGATTCCCCTCCCGCCGCCCGAGGCCTCGGCCCCACCGATCCCCTCCCCCGCGCCTGCACCGAGAAAGAGGAGCGAGTTCCGATGCAACTAGAGACTCCTTCGCCCAACGAAGCACGGCGCACTGTCCATCAGACACACATTTTTCCCACGCGTGGACCCGGCCCCGGCGACGTGCTGCCCAACGCGGCGCAGGGCCTCGGAGAGCGCTACCGGTGCGGAGCTGACGTAACCGGCGCCATGGAACTCCAAATGGCCGAAGGCACCGACCCGTACATTCACTCGACGGCCGACTGGATGCGCTCGCGTTTCTCGCAGCCCGGCACAATCTGTCCGGTATGGCGCGACGACCGCGACCACGGCGAAATCCCGGGAACCAACCGCTATTTCCGCGACAAGGACGAGTTCATCGAAGCCTTCGACATCGACGGCCTGGACCACATCGGGCACGTCGGGGCGCGCAACCTGACGCCCATCATCAAGGGGTTGATCTTTCCCTCGGAGTTCCGATCGGGTCCACCCGCCAACTACAACGAGCTGTACCGTCAGTTCCGTTTCACCGATAACCCGTTGCCCGAGGACGTCGCCATCGAGATCTGCCTGCTCGACAAGGACATGGGTTCCCACGGGCAAATCCCGCAGGTGCGCATCCTCGAGAAGGTCTTCATCGGCGGATGGGCGCCCATGACGATCGACGAGCTCATCACGCAGAACATCATCGAAGGAGTCTCCGAGCATGTTGGAGAAATTGGAAGAATTAATTGGCAAGATCTGTTCGAATACTTCCGTCGCTAAAGCCGACTTTCAGGACGGGTACGGATACGGGTATTCCTTCTCGAGCTACAACACCGATTTTTTCACCGCCTGGGAGATGTCGGGCTACTACCGCTTTAGCTGGTCCGAACGCCGTCCGAGCAGACGATTCACCATGGACACGCGCAACGAGACGCTGGCCAGCTACGTGCTGATCACGCAGGTCGGTGCGCTGCGTCGGGCACGGCTGCGCCAGCGTCCCATCGTGATCCCGAGTGAGGCTCCCTCTGCGCAGCAGTGGACGATCACGGACACGCGGTGGCCGCGAGTCAAGCGTTACACCAGCAAAACCGACCCGACGATGGTCGTCGAGTCGGTCAACAGTCTCGAACTGCGTCAGACGCTCTTCGCCACGCAGTTCCCGCTGGAGGACTACCTCGAGTCCTTCATGGACCCGGAGGCGAATCCACTCCTGTCTCCGTATCTCTCCTCGGTTGAACCGCACCTGGAGCGCCTGCGCCACGCGGGAGTGAAGCTGCCAACCGACGACTCCTACTAGGAATGAGCTGGAGGTTCCTCCTCCGCGCGCGGCGAGCACTGATGCACGTCAGGAGAGCACGCCTCTGAGACCTCCTGGCAATACGCTGTACGCTCAGCATGCCTAATGGGCACTGACAGGCTCAAACAAGAGATATCGCGCGCGTTTCAACGCGACTCGGGTGAGATTTCGGAAGCGATAATTTCCGCTCGCGTCACGCACCTACGAACTGTCAAGCCCAGATATACTGAGTACCTAACCAACGCCGAGTAATTCTCGCGCCCACTTCCGTCGACAACCAGGAGTCGCCCATGCCCGCAACGCTCTCGCTTAACGCCATCCGCGAAAGGTGCGTCAAGTTCGCTTACGACTGGAGCGATTGTGTAGGGGATGAGAAGCAGGACGGTCACGAGTTCATGCGCGAACTCATGAAGTGTTTCGGCATCACCAAGCGCAAAGCGATTTCCTACGAGAGGCGCTCAAACCGTGCATCGACAGGGCGCCAGGGATACATCGACGCTCTCATCCCCGGCAAAGCACTCATCGAGATGAAGTCCGCGGGGAAGGACCTCAACAAGGCCGAGGAACAGGCTCTCGATTACATCCACGACCTCGCAGACGTCGAGACTCCACGCCTCCTCATCATCAGCGACTTCCGCCGCATCCGGATCGTCGATCTCGACCACAACATGACGACTGATGACGGCATAGATTCAGGGCACACGGAGTTTGAACTCGCCAAACTGCCCGATCACGTCGACGACCTGAAGTTCCTCGCCGGCTACGGCATGGTCCAGGTCGGTTCACGCGAGCAGGAGGAGGCCTCGATTCGGGCCGCCCGCGTCATGGCCGACCTCTACGAGGCCCTGGACGGGTCGGGCTACAGCGATCACGAGGCCTCCATCTTCCTCATCCGCACCCTCTTTTGCCTCTACGGTGACGACGCGGGCCTGTGGGAACGCGACCTGTTCGCCGATTTTCTCGACTCCAGGACCCGTGAGGACGGCAGCGACCTCGGCGCACAGCTCGCGCTCCTCTACCAGACCCTGAACACCCCCGTAGAGCGCCGTCAGTCGACCTTGGACGAGCTGATTGCGCGTTTCCCCTACGTGAACGGCGGAATCTTCGCGGAGCCCCTCAGCATCCCCAGCTTCTCTCTCGAAATGAGAGAGGAACTCATGCGAGCGTGCGCCTTCGACTGGTCGGGCATCAGCCCCGCCGTGTTCGGTTCGCTCTTCCAGGCCGTCAAGTCCCCCAAGGCCCGACGCGAGCTCGGCGAGCACTACACGAGCGGGACGAACATCCTGAAGACCCTTGGCCCGCTCTTCCTCGACGACCTGCGTGAACGTTTCGCAGAACACACGCACGATCTCAGCAACCTCAAGAACCTACGGAAAGAGCTCGGCGAGCTACGGATCATGGAAGCTTTCATTCCACAATGGATACAAATGCGCGCGAACTGTGTTTTGGTCGCCTGATTAGTTCAAATAGAAAAGAGGTGGTTCATGTGCCGTTGCCCCCACTGATTCGTCAAGGCGGAACACGAACGGTGACCGTTATCAGCAGCTCCTCAGGCACCGATAGTCGCGCTGACTACGAGTCTGTCGTCCTCAACGATCAAGGAATCGAGAAGGCCTACTTCGGTACCGAAACTCCGGTCTACGAAGGCGATCGCATAGAATTTCCCGATCCACGTGGTGGAAAGTTCCATTACATCGTTACTCGGGTGATCATTAACGACCTACCTGGCGGCCCGTTTGCTGACATGGCCTACACCGAGGCGCACCTTGACAAAAAGGGTCCTCCGCGTGTGGCACCTATTCGACGTCTCACCGTTGAGAACCTTCACCCTCATGTCATTGAGTCAGCAGGAAAGCTCTTCGCTGATGGCCATTACAGTAGGGCTGTAACTGAGGCCTTTGTGTCTCTTGAGGTACGCGTTCGTGGTCTTCTGGGCTCTGATAATTCAGGCACGAAGCTGATGGACGAGGCCTTCGCGGGTAAAGACCCGAAGTTCTCGGTTGCGCGGCATGAGGGGCGTTCCGGTGAAGATGAGCAAACTGGGTTTCACGCTCTATTTCGCGGTGCAATGTTAGGCATCAGAAATCCTGCAGCGCACGAGCTTGCTGCAGAGCAGGATCCTCAGGAAGCGCTCGAGTACTTAGCGCTTGCCAGCTTGCTTCACCGAAGGCTCGACAGCGACTAAAGCTCCTTGAATGGTGCTTTCTGTGTATCTCCGACTGCAAACTGGAAGGACAAGCTTAAACAAGACCTGCGCGAGGAAGCCAAACTGTCGTCCACCACCATGCCCCGGCTCAACAACGGCGACAACGCCACCACCGACGTACTCCTACGCATCTGCCAGGTCCTCAACTGCCAGATCGGCGACATTATCAAAATCATCCCTAAAGAAGAAGCTTAAAGGAACCTGCCCCATGTCTCAGATTGACGTCAAGAAGCAAGTTGATCACGTATTCAGCATCGCCAACTCGCTACGCGGGACATACCAAGCCGACAAATACAAAGACGTCATCATTCCGATGACCATCATTCGAAGGCTCGAATGCGCCCTAGAAGAAACGAAAGATGCTGTCTGCACGGTCTACGAGCAAGACGACTCCACACCCGACGCGATCCTAAAGCAGGTCAGCGGATACCCGTTCTACAACACGAGCCGCTACACCCTAGAGAAACTACTAGCAGAACCTGCACAACTACACCGCAACCTGAAGACCTATCTTGAAGCGTTTTCCCCGAACATCCGCATGATCCTCGACAAGAATGAGGGCCTCGATTTCTTCACTCAAATCGACAAGATGCACAACGGCTCACGCCTCACGGGTGTTGTCCGCAAGTTTTCTGAGCTCGACTTGGCCCCTGAGCGCATCAACAACGTTGCCATGGGCTACATGTTCGAAGAACTCATCCGCAGGTTTTCTGAAAATTCGGAGGCTGGTGACCACTACACGCCGCGAGAAGTAGTTCGCCTCCTTGTGCGCCTAGGGCTAGCAGAAGGAAGCGAAGATCTATTCGAGCCGGGGAAGAACATTAACCTCGCGGACGTGGCTTGTGGCACCGGTGGCATGCTCTCTGTTGCGAAAGAAGAACTCGCCCAGATGTGTCCGGAGGCTTCGGTCTACCTGTATGGGCAAGAAGTCAATCCCGAGTCGCATGCTATTTGCCTGGCGGACATGCTGATCAAGAACCAGCGCGCGAACAATATCCAGTTGGCCGACACCATGAAAGATGACTGCTTCCCTGGTGAGTACATGCGCCTGCAGTTCGTTAATCCTCCTTTCGGGCAGCCCTGGGGCGGTAAAGACGCTGCCACAGGTGTAGAGAAGGCAGTGAAAGCTGAACACGCCAAGCCTTTCGCGGCCAGTAGATTTCCAGCGGGCCTGCCCGCCTCGGGTGACATGCAGTTGCTGTTCATGCAACACATTGTGTACAAGATGGAAAAAACGTGGGGCGTGCTTGTGTCATCTCCAACGGCAGCCCGCTGTTTTCTGGGGGCACGGCATCAGGCGAATCACAGGTACGCAGGTGGCTACTCGAAAACGACCTCGTAGAAGCCATCATCGGGCTACCAGGCTCACTGTTCTACAACACGGACATCTCGATCTATGTTTGGGTGCTGTCAAAGAACAAGCGCCCTGACCGTAAAGGCAAGGTCCAGCTCATCGACGCCACGGACCTGTGGACTCCGATGCGCCGCTCGCTTGGTAAGAAACGCCGGTTTATCGCCGATGACCAAATCGACCAGATCGTCGCTACCTACACCGACTTCGCGGAGACTGAGAACTGCAAGATTGTTGATGCGGACGAGTTCATCTACCACGAGTACGCCGTTTATCAGCCGCTGCAACGCAACTACCGCATCGCTGAGGAACGCATCGCTGAGCTGGCAAAAGGTAAGTTCTCAGACACCATGCACAACCCGGCCAAGCTCGAAGAGCTGCGCTTGATCGACCCAGCAGATCGTGATTCCAAGCAAAACAAGAGCCTTGCCGCACTGGAGATGGCCGAACCAGTCTTCGAACAGATGCTGCAGATGTTGCGAGAGAACATCACTGATCAGACCTGGCAAGACTCGAAGGAATTCATCAAGCATCTGCGAGTGGTCCTGGCAGACCTACCAGACCACCGGGTCAAACAGACTGCAGCTCAGACGAAGGCGATGCTGGATAAGATCGCCGACCGACTCTCTGAGTTCGACAAGACCGCGCCCATCCAGTACGACCGCAACGGAAAGGTCATCCTCGATCCGGCAACCAAGGACACCGAAATCGTCACACTCACCGAGGGCATTGAAGACTATATGGAACGCGAGGTCCTCCCATACGTGCCTGACGCAATCTGGGTTGATGAGGAAACGGATAAAGCAGTCAAGACCGGGGCAGAGATCCCGTTCACTCGCTACTTCTACCAGTACGAGCAACCCGAATCCTCGGACGTGCTCATGGACCGCTTCTTTGAACTCGAAGAAGAACTCGCCGACATCCTCGGAGCACTGCGATGAGTACGGGTTCACATCAGGAAGACAAAACCGTATCTATCGAGGGCATTCCTCCCACTTGGCAAAGCACTCCGGTGAACTACCTCTTCAGGATTGTAGGTGGAGACGGCTTCGCGCCAGAACTACAAGGTGAAAGTAGCGGTGATCTCCCGTTCCTCAAGAACAGTGACATTAGTTCTGGAATAACTAGAATCTCCACCGCTGCCAACTATGTTTCTCACGCTCTGGCACGCCGGGAGGGCTTCAGCCTAGTTCCACCTAAATCAATCCTCATGGGAAAAATCGGCGAGTCGATGAAGAAGAATCATCGAGTCCTGAACACAGTCGCATGTTGTATCGATAACAATATGCAAGCAATGGTTCCGGACGTTCGCTTAATTACCCCAGAGTACGGTCTCTATGCTTTGAAGCTTCTTAACGCAACCGACTTCAACAATGGTGGCCCAGTACCTTCAATTAATAATGTCAAATGGAAGAGAGCGCGCATCCCTATTCCCCTACTTCATGAGCAGCGCCTAATCGCAAATGTTCTTGATGACAAACTTGCTAAAATCGATCAGGCAATGAGTCTTTTGCGCCGAGAGCTGGAAACGATGGAGCAGCTCAAGAAGTCACTAATCTACGAAGCCGTGACAAAAGGGCTGGATCCCACGGTCCCCATGAAGCCCAGCGGAGTTGACTGGATCGGCGACATCCCAGAACATTGGGAGGCGAAAAAGCTCAAGTTCATTGCGAACTTTGGAAGCGGCACAACTCCTGACTCGGGCGATTACTCCTACTACGACGATGGGGAGATCCCGTGGATTCAGTCCGGTGACCTCTATAGAAATCCGAGAATCACTAGGACCGAAAAAAATGTCACAACAAAAGCGATTCGCGAATTGTCCGCACTAACAGTTTATCGAGCACCGTTCGTGGTCGTAGCGATGTACGGTGCATCTGTCGGAAATACGTCCCTATCCGAAATTGACGCCTTCTTGAATCAAGCTTGTTGCTATATACGTGGCAATCACCACATGAGAAACGAGTATTCGTTCTATGCGATAAGCTCAGCGAGATCGGATCTGATAAGCAAGGCCCAAGGCGGAACCCAGCCCAATATCAGTCAAATCGTTTTAAAGAATCAGGTCATACCCATACCACCAATAAGTGAACAAGGTGAGATTATTCGATACTTGCGCGCGAAATGCTCTTCTCTTGATCGCGCAGCGAAATTGAAACAAAACCAAATGGAGATTCTCGCGAATCAAAGAAAATCCTTGGTTTTTGAGTATGTGACGGGCAAACGACGAGCGAGTGAGGTGGCCTGATGGCTGTGGGCAATCCAATAAATGAGAAGGCGTTTCAGCGCTTGATTATCGATGAGTTGGTGGAAAGCGCTGGTTATGTGGAGCGTCCCCGTGACGTTTTTGATCCGGTGTGGGCGCTCGACGAGGAGCTGCTCTTTGCGTTCCTCGAGCGCACGCAGGGAGAAAAGATAGACCTGTTGCGGGCTGCCTATAACGGTGGGGCCGATGCCACCATTCGCAACAAGATCATGCACAAGATCGCTGCCGATGGACTGATCCGTTCGATCTGGAACGGCGTGGACTTCGATGGCGGCATCCAGCTAGACCTGGTATATCCGCGCCCGTCAGCCGGGTTCGACGCGAAGTCCCGAGAGCTGTTCGATGCGAACCAGCTGTCGATCATGGAAGAGGTCTACCACAAGGACGGTGAGCGCATTGACCTTGTGATCTTCTTGAACGGCCTGGCGTTGTTCACCGTCGAGCTTAAGTGCAACACCTCAGCCTCGGGTGACTATCGGAACGCTATCGCCCAGTACCAGACAGAGCGCGACGCGACGACTCGGCTGCTCTCTCCGACAATCGGGGCACTTGCGCATTTTGCAATGGACACGAACGAGGTCTACGTGTGCGCAGAACTCAAAGGCCGCGAGTCGTTCTTCCTCCCGTTCAACCAGGGCCAGCCTGCTGGCGAAGACCCGCATAACGTGACCAGCGGCAACCCGCACAATCCGCAGGGCGTCAACACGTCTTACATGTGGGAGCAGATCTGGACGAAAGCAACTATCTTCGATCTGCTGTACGACTTCATCTATATCGAGACGAAGCGTGACAAGCACGGACGCAAAGTCGGCGAGCGCCCGATCTTTCCGCGCTACCAGCAGCTGCGTGCAGTGCGTTCAGTCTCTAGCGACATGCTGCGTAGCCCTCTGCTGTTGAACTACTTGATCGAACACTCTGCTGGTTCTGGCAAGACGAAGACGATTGCCTGGCTGGCCCACAAGCTCGCGGGCCTGTACAAGCCGGGAACCGATGAGCTGCTATATGACAAGGTCATTATCGCCACCGATCGAAAAGTCGTGGACAAACAACTCCAAGACGCGGTCGTTGATATGGCTAAAGACTCCGGCGTCATCCGTGTCATGGACAAGAACAAGACCTCGGCTGATCTCGGGAAGGCACTCGGGCTTGATCCGACGAGGCGCAAGAGCAGCTACCGGATCGTTGCGACCACATTGCAAAAGTTCCTCTATCTGTCCGCCGGTGAGCTGGCTGGTTCCGGCAAGCGCTTCGTGGTGATTATCGACGAGGCGCACGGATCGACCAGCGGCAAGAACATGGCCTCCATCAACGCTGCTCTAGCCAGTGGGGACGGGCCAGACTCCTCTCTTGATGAACTGGCCCAGTTTGTGGCGCAAGGGATGCGTTCGTCGTCTCGGCAGGCCAACATTTCCATGGTTGGTTTCACAGCAACTCCCACCGGGCGGACACTACAGCAGTTTGGCAGGCTCAACGAAGACGGCAACTACGAAGCCTTCGACCTGTATTGCATGCGCCAAGCTATTGACGAAGGATTCATCCTTGACGTCACCGCGAACTACACCACCTACGACGCGTTTTGCAAGATCGTGAAAGCCGTCGACGATGATCCAGAGCTGGAAAGCAAAGCAGCCAAGCGCAAGCTCGCGCACATGATCTCCACTTCGGAGGAGAACATCACCAACAAGCTACAGGTGATGATCGAACACTTCACTTCCGTCGTCACCCCAACACTTCGCGGCAAAGCTAAAGCAATGATCGTCACTGCCGGACGTGAGCAGGCGGCGAGGTACTTTCTTGCCTACCAGAAGATGCGAGCTGCTGATATGCCCCGTCTCGGCAAGCATCAGGCGCTGGTGGCTTTCACTGGCGAAGTGGACGTCGATGGGAAAACGTGGAGCGAGGCAGGGCTAAACGGCTTCAGTGACGATCTCACTGCCGAAGAATTCGACACCGATAACTACCGACTGCTTATCGTTGCGGATAAGTATCAGACCGGATTTGATCAACCCAAGCTGTGTGCGATGTACGTAGACAAGACACTGCGGGGTGTCACAGCGGTTCAAACGCTCTCCCGGCTCAATCGCATCGTCTACGATAAGCGCACCTTCATCCTGGACTTCACGAACGACTTCGAGGACATTCAGAGCGCGTTTGCTCCCTACTATGAGACGACGACGCTTACCGATCCGTTGACGATCAGTGACGTGCGGGAAACTCATCGGCGGCTGATGGAACTGCGGATTCTCGACATCGATGATGTCGAGGAATACAACGAGTTGCTCGCTAAAGAGCTATTAGCGCACCGAGACAAGCAACGGATGTGGTCGTTGATCGACGCGGCGGCTCGCGTAGTGGGGGACATGGAAGAGGAAGAAGCTGACGAGGCACGGCGCGTGGTTCGCAACTTCATCAAGCAATACACCTTCCTGCTCCAGGTAATGCCCTTTGAAGACAAAGCCATGCACATGGACTACAACTTCTGTACCAGCCTCATTCGAGCCATTGATGCCGGGCACGGCGGTGGCCTCGACTTCGACCTCAGCGACAAAGTCACCATCGAGGACTTCGCAGTCAAGAAGAGCGGTGAGCACAAGAACGAGGCACTCGTGGCAGAGCCCGAGGTCAAGATCGCAAAAGGCACCGGTAGTGGGCTGACTGAGACACAGCTAGAGAAGCTGTCAAAAATCATCCAAGAATGGAACGCCCGATACGGCACTGCCTTCGATACCGATATCGCCGCTGGCTCCCTGGTCGCACTCCAAGTAACCTTGGCGAAAGACCCGAAGGTGCAGCAGAGCGCGAGAGTCAACAGCAAGAACAGCTTCCGGCACACTGTTGAGGAACAAACCCAAGGTGCGCTCATCGCTGGATACTCCCAGAACACCGAGTGGCACAAGTTCCTACTCAACCAGGAAGAAGCCCGAAAGGAGCTCATCCAGGCTTTCTCCGACGACATCTTCGACGCCTTGAAAGCGAAGTTTCAGGAAGAATAGAAACCATTACTGCGCGCGAAATCCCGACTGGTTCACCTCTCTACGGATGCCAGTCGGGGTTGCGGCGTGCCGGACACTTAGCGGTTCAGTAGCCTAATCGCGAAACGATAGCCCCAGTCAGAAATCCCAGTTCATAGCCGGTATCGAAGCTGTTCGATGGCCTTGCTCCGCACTGGGGTCTTGTATCCAACGTGACCGGTTGTGCGATCCCGCCTGCGGATGCGGCAACTTCCTGGTCGTCGCCTACCGGGCACTGCGAGGCCTCGACACAGATATCCTCAAACGCATCCGCGAGCTGGAGCTCGCCCGCAAGAATAACGACGAGTTCCAGGCGACGATGTTCTTCGAAGACCGCGGAGAAAACACCGACATCGCTGTTCAGCTCGACCACTTTTTCGGCATCGAGATCGAAGAGTGGCCGGCCCGCATCGCGCAAACCGCCCTGCACCTCGCTCACCACCAGGCGAATCGCGAGATGGAGCGCCTCCTCGGCCAGGCCCCCTCGATCCTTCCCCTCAGCACGTCCGCCCACATCACGATCGGGAATGCACTGCGTGAAGATTGGACGAAGCTATGTCCGCCTACTCCGTCTGTAAGGATCGTGGGAAATCCTCCCTTTATTGGGCAGTCAAAACGATCTACAAATCAGAGAGCAGATCTCCGCTTGGTGTGGGGACAGGCTTACAACGGATACCTGGACTACGTGACCGGCTGGTTCATCAAGGCCTCCCAGTACTTCCAGTCAGTTCCACGGGGCGGTCGCTTCGCCTTCGTCTCGACCAACTCGATCGCGCAGGGCGCACCCGTCGCTTCACTCTTCCGCCCCCTGCTCGAAGGGGGCTGGAGGATTCGTTTCGCGCACCAGACCTTCGCGTGGACGTCCGAGGCGCCGGGGGCCGCCGCCGTCCACTGCGTGATCACGGGCTTCGACCGGGGAGCGCCACACGAGAAGGCGCGTCCCGTGCTCTTCACGTATTCGAGCCTCAAGGCACAGCCCGAGGCGCTGCCGGTCAAGCACATAAACCCCTACCTGGTCGAGGGACCTGATATCTTCCTCGAACCACAAACGCATCCAATTTCATCTTCCGTCACACCCGTACTACGTGGATCGCAGCCTACTGACGGCGGTAACCTCATCGTTGAAGCGAAGGACTATCCGCAAGTCGCGGCCGACCCGATCGCGGCGAAGTATCTGCGCCCCTTCCGCATGGGCCGAGACATGATTCAAGGACTCGATCGTTGGTGTCTGTGGATGGCGGAGAGCGATTTCGATCCTCGCGACATCAAGATGAGTTCACTACTATATGCGCGAGTGCAAGCCTGCCAAAAAAAGAGAAATGCGTCGGACAAGAAGGCAACTCGTGAAAGCGCAAACACTCCATATCTTTTTCAAGAGATTCGCCAGCCCTCTGAACGTTATCTTGCTATACCAAGTGTTGTTGCTGAGACACGTGAGTTCTACACCGTGGCATATCTCGACAAAAAGGTTATTGCCGGCAACAAGCTTTATACAGCAATTGACCCCGATGGCTTCCTCTTCGCAATTATTAGCTCCTCGATGTTCATTACGTGGCAGCGCGCTGTCGGCGGACACATGAAGTCAGATCTGCGCTTTTCCAACGAGATCGTGTGGAACACTCTGCCTCTGCCCGAAGTATCCGACAAGCAGCGCGCCGCCATCATCGCGGCTGGCCAGGGGGTCCTGGACGCTCGCGCCGAGCAGCCGGGGGCGAGCCTGGCCGACATGTACAACCCGCTGGCGATGGCACCGAGCCTGCTCAAGGCCCACCGCGTCCTCGATCGCGCGGTCGACCGCGCCTTCGGCGCGAAGAAGCCCTTGGAGACCAACGACGAACGCCTGGCGCTCCTCTTCAGGCGCTACCAGGAGATGACTGCGACGGACAGCTGATCGCACGTTTTCGACCGAGATACCACGGATAGACAAGCGGGCGGGCCGCGCTTTCGCGCAGCCCGCCCACCTCAGTAACAGCACTCAGTGCTTGGCGACGCTCACCGCGAGCTTGTCGCCGGCCTCGACCTCAAGCGACAGAGCGAGGGTCTCGGCGGCGATCATGTCGCGCCAGGTCTCCACGTCGGCCACGTGATCGGACGGAACCGTCAGCGACAGGTCGATGCGGTCCGCGATGTGCAGGCCAGCGTTCTTGCGCTCGTCCTGAACGGCGCGCACGACGTCGCGGGCGTAGCCCTCGGCCTCGAGCTCGGGGGTCAGCTCCGTATCGAGCACGACGAAGGTGCCCGAGGCGAGCACGTCCGCGACCTGACCCTCGGCCGCGTCCACAGACGTGGACACCGAGAACATGTCGCCGGTCAGCTCCAGCGGTGCTCCATCGAGCAGGATGCCCGGGAAACGAACCGTGCCCTCCTCGACGATCTCCCACTCGCCGGCCTTCTGGGCCTTGAACAGCTGGCTCGTCAGCTTGCGAACCGCAGGCTCGAAGGCGCGCGGGTTCAGGGCAAGCTCGGTGCGCACGCTCAGACCCGAATTCTGCGGGTCGTTGAAGAGCACGGACTTCACGTTCACCTCGGAGGCGATCAGGTCCGCGAAGGGCTCCAGCGCAGCGAAGTTCTCCGACACGACCAGCAGGGAGGCCAACGGCTGGCGCACGCGCAGCTGATGCGTCTTGCGCAGCGCATGCGCAGCCGACACGATCGAACGAACCTCATCCATCGCGGCGACCAGCTCGGGGGCATCCACGGCCTCGTCAATGACGGGGAAGTCGACGAGGTGCACGGACTCCCCGCCCGTCAGTCCGCGCCAGATCTCCTCGCTCAGCAGCGGCAGCAGGGGCGCCGCCAGCTCCATGAGCGTCACGAGAGCCGTGTACAGCGTGTCGAACGCGGCGCCGTCCTCGTCCCAGAAGCGCTGACGCTGGGTACGCACGTACCAGTTCGTCAGAACATCCAGGTAGTCGCGGATCGACTCGCACGCGCCGGCCACGTCGTAGCCGTCGAGCGCGCCGCGCACATCCTCAGCCAGGGTGCGGGTGTGGGCCAGCAGGTAGCGGTCCATCTGCGCCAGCGCGGCCACGGCCTCGGGCGAAGACAGATCAACGCGCGTGGCCTCGTAGCCCTCACCCTTGTTGCAGGCACCCGCGTACAGCGTGAAGAAGTAGTACGTGTTCCAGATGGGCAGCAGCACCTGACGGACGGTGTCGCGGATCGACTCCTCCTTGACGATCAGGTTGCCGCCGCGCACGACCGGGCTCGACATGAGGAACCAACGCATCGCGTCGGAGCCGTACTTGTTGAACACCTCGGCCACGTCCGGGTAGTTACGCAGCGACTTACTCATCTTCAGGCCGTCGTCACCCAGGACGATGCCGTGGGAGACGCAGGAGCGGAACGCGGGGCGATCGAAGAGCGCGGTCGCCAGGACGTGCAGCGTGTAGAACCAGCCGCGCGTCTGACCGATGTACTCGACGATGAAGTCGCCCGGGTAGTGGTTCTCGAACCACTCCTGGTTCTCGAACGGGTAGTGCACCTGCGCGAAGGGCATCGAGCCGGACTCGAACCAGCAGTCGAACACGTCGGAGATACGACGCATCGTCGACTTGCCCGTCGGGTCGTCCGGGTTCGGGCGTGTGAGCTGATCAATGAAGGGACGGTGGAAGTCCGTGACCTTCACGCCGAAGTCGGCCTCGAGCTCAGCGATGGAGCCGTAGACGTCGGTGCGCGGGTAGGCCGGATCGTCCGACACCCACACGGGGATCGGCGCGCCCCAGAAGCGGTTACGCGAGATCGACCAGTCGCGGGCGCCCTCCAGCCACTTGCCGAAGATGCCGTCCTTGGTGTGCGCGGGAGTCCAGGTGATCTCCTGGTTGAGCTCCACCATGCGGTCGCGGATCTCGGTAACGCGGACGAACCACGAGGACACGGCCTTGTACATGAGGGGCTTGCGGCAGCGCCAGCAGTGCGGGTAGGAGTGCACGTAGGACTTCTCGCGCACCAGCACGGCGCGGATCTCGGGAGCGCGGCGCGCGATGGGGCCACCCTGCTCGCGCAGGTCGGCGACCACGTAGCGGTTCGCGTCGAAGATCTGCATACCCTCGTAGTCACTCACCTCGGAGGTGAAGACGCCACCCTCGTCGACGGGCAGGACCACGCCGATGCCGTACTCCATGCACGTCCACATGTCGTCCTCACCGAAGGCGGGAGCCTGGTGGACGAGGCCGGTGCCGTCCGTGGTCGTCACGTAGTCGGCGGCGATGATGGACCAGCCATTGGGGCCGGGGGCGCCACCCTCGGCGCGGCGCTCGGGGGTGTCGAAGTAGTCGTAGATCGGGTGGTAGTGGATACCCACCAGTTCCGAGCCCTTGTAGATGGCCACGACGGTGGGTTCCTCGCCCAGCTCCTTGGCGTAAGCGGGGATCAGGTCAGTGGCGATGAGGACGCGCTCGCCCGCGAGGACACCCTCGTGGTCGGCGGCCACCTCAACGAGGGAGTATTCGATCTCCGGGCCCACGGCGACGGCCGAGTTCGAGGGTAGGGTCCAGGGCGTGGTCGTCCAGATGAGGGCCAGCTCGGGGCGCGCCGAGTCCTCGCGCAGCTTCTGTTCGAGACGCAGGCCCACCGTCACCGTGTTGTCGGTGCGGTCCTGGTACACGTCGTCGTCCATCTTGAGCTCGTGGTTGCTCAGCGGCGTGCGGTCGTTCCAGCAGTAGGGCAGGACGCGGTGGCCCTGGTAGGCCAGGCCCTTGTCGTAGAGCTGCTTGAATGCCCAGATCACGGACTCGGTGTAGGACATGTCGAGCGTCTTGTAGTCGTGCTCGAAGTCCACCCAGCGGGCCTGGCGGGTGACGTACTCTTCCCATTCCTTCGTGTAGCGCAGGACGGAGGAGCGGCAGGCGGCGTTGAACGCCTCGATGCCGACGCCACCCTCGCGGGTGATCTCGGTGACGTCCTCGATGCCGAGCTGGCGCTGGGCCTCGAGCTCGGCGGGCAGGCCGTGCGTGTCCCAGCCGAAGCGACGCTCGACGCGGTGGCCCTTCATGGTCTGGTAGCGGCCCACGACGTCCTTGACGTAGCCGGTCAGGAGGTGACCGTAGTGGGGCAGGCCGTTGGCGAAAGGCGGGCCATCGTAGAACACGAACTCGTTGGAGCCATTCTCGCCGGCGTCGCGCATCTCAATGGACTTGAGGAAGGTGTCGTTGCTGGCCCAGAACGCCAGGGTGCCCTCTTCCATCGTGGGGAAGGAAGGGCTGGGGTCCACCTCGTCTTGCCGGTGGCGGGGGTAGAAGCCGTGCTTCGTCATGAGTGTCCTCGTCTCGCGCCTATACAGGGACGAGGACCGGCGTCGCCGGCACCCGCGGTACCACCCCGCTTGCCGCTCCCTCGCCGGGTGCGGCCGCTTCGTTGGGGCTATGTCGGGCCCTCCCGTCCGGTTCTACTGGAGGGACGAGGCCATGGTTGGCTGTCGCGTTCCTCTTTCTTCCGGATGCTCCCCGGTGATACCCCGCGTAAGCGGGCCGGATCGTAGCGAAAAACCAGTGTAGCGAAGAAACTCCCGCGCGCCCACTGGGCGGAGCGTCTGTCTGCACACAGCGCACCTGTGGGCGCTTGGCGTCGCGCGCGCGGGCCGCCGTCTCGTGCGCCTTGTTCGGCGAGTGCTCGAGGGTGCTTGGTGCTCCTGCCCTAGAGTTGTGGGGTGAGTGTAGTGGAAACGAAAAGCCCCGCGCGCCCCTGGGGCATGCTCGTCGGCACGCTTGTGCTGGTGGCGCTGATTGCCGTATGGGCCACGCAGGGAAACCTGGCCGGATCGGGCCTGCCCATTGGTCGCGCGGCGACGATCGCCGTGGGCATGACCCTGCAGGCGATTCCCTTCCTGCTGTTGGGTGTCTTCGTTGCAGAACTCATCGAGGCCTTCGTCTCCCCCACCCTGATCGCGCGCGTATTTCCGACGAACCCGGTGGCGTCCGTGTTGACCGCACTCGTCGCTGCTTTCCTTCTTCCCGTGTGTGATTGTTCGGCGGTGCCGATCTTCCGTTCGCTGCTGCGCAAGGGTGTTCCACTGTCGGCGGCGACCACTCTCATGCTGGCATCCCCCGCGATTAATCCCCTGGTGATTGCGTCGACGTATTACGCGTTCGGCTCGTGGGCGATTGTGGGTGCGCGTATCGGCCTGAGCATCGTCGTCGCGTTGTCGGTGGGCCTGTCGATGCTGGCTTCTCCTCCGAGCGCCCTGCGCGAGGATGCCCACGTCCACGACGGGGACTCGTGCGGATGCGACGGCGGCTGCGAGACACCGGATCGCTCGTTCTCTGGCGTCCTTGGCGCGACCGGTCATTCTTTCGGGCGGATCCTGCCCTACCTGCTGGGCGGTGTGGCCGCCTCGACAGCGGCGCAGGTGTTCTGGCCGGTGTCTTCCCTACTCGCGGGCCTGCCCGCGCCCGGCGCGCTGGCACTCATGATGGCGGCGGGCTTCGCCCTGTCGCTGTGTTCCTCGTCCGACGCGGTGATCGCGCGTTCGCTGGCCTCCCTCGCGCCGCAGGGCGCGCTCATGGGGTTCATGGTCTACGGCCCGATGATGGACGTGAAGAACGTGGCGCTGCTGTCCTCGCAGTTCCGCGGCGCGTTCGTGCTTCGCCTATTCGCGACCGTCACCGGCGTCGCCGCCGCCGTCATTGGCGGCGCCTGGTGGATGGGGGTCCTCTCGTGAAGCTCATCGACCGCATCGCCCCCGTCCTCGAGTCGCTCTCCCTCGCATCCCTCGGAGGCGTACTGCTGTGGCTTGCCATGTCCGGCCGCTACGCGTCCTTCGTACCCCCGTCGGCACGCTTGGGCATCATCGCGTCCAGCATCGGCCTGTTCGCCTGCGCGCTCGCCCTCTCCGCGCGCATCGACGCCGGCGAACACGACAGCGCCGACACGGCCACCTCCTACCGGGCCACCACGCGTGGCCTCGTCGCCCTCCTGGCGGCAGCCCTGCTCATCCTTCCCTTCCGCGTCTCCCCCTCCGAGCTGGCCGCGGGCGCGATTGGCGCACGCCCCACCTCCGGTGGATCCACCATCGACGCGGACACCGACGATTCACCCGAGGACACCCCCAGGGACTCCAACAGCGCAGCGAACGGGGGCACCAACCCAGCCACCGGGAGCGGCAGCCAGGACGCGGGCGGGGGGCAGGCCTCGTCGAGTGGGAAGCTGGAACTGACGACCGACAACTTCTACTCCCAGGTGGAGGAGATGATCGCTAACGGACGCGCGCACGACGGTCAGCGCGTCGAACTGACTGGCTTCGTCCTCAGTGCCGAGGCCGCGAGCGCCCAGGCTTCGATTCCGCGCGTGACGGATGAGGAGAGCTTTGCGGTGGCGCGCATGGCTATTTGGTGTTGTGCGGCGGATGCGTATCCGGTTGGTTTTGCGGTGCGGTGGGCTGGGCCTGCTCCTGCGGCGGATAGCTGGGTGCATGTGAGCGGTACGTTACGTGTGCGCGGTGGGAAGGCGCTGGTCATTGAGGCTGATTCGGTGACGCCGGCACAGACGCCGAATCCGGAGTTCGTGGTTCAGACGCGCTAAATACACACATTTTAGTGATCTAGTTCACTATGGCTGTTTATGTCCGTTACTTCGGACACAAAATTGCGCGCGTACGGTGAATGAAGCGCACACGGCAGGCGCGGGCGCATCACCACACCTTCAAGGATGAAGACATGTCATCGACAACCACACTCACACCCCGCGAGAAGCAAGCGAGGCGCTACGCAACGACTCTCGCTCTCATCGCCACCCTCGGCCCCTTCTTCTACGGATTCGAGGGCATGGTCCTCAACGCCGCCATCAAGGCCGTGGGATCCACCTTCGAGCTCGGCGCACTACTTCAGGGCGTTGCGGGCGCGGCAGGTGTCATCGGCGGCCTGATCGGCGCCCTCGCCGCGGGACGTATCTCCGACAAGATCGGCCGCAAGACCACTCTCATGTGGGTCGGTCCCTTCCTGCTTTTTGAGGCTCTCCTCGGCCCCATCTCTCCCCTCCTGGGCAGTTTCGGCTATCCCTTCCTGCTCCTGACCCGCATCGTTGGCGGCATCGGCTTTGGCGCGGCGACCACGGTTGCCCCCGGCTACGTCGCGGAGATTGCCCCCGCAGACATCCGCGGGCGTCTCATCGGTTTCCGCCAGCTCGCGATCATCCTGGGCCTGTTCTTCGCCGGCCTCATCAACACGGCGGTCGTCTCGATCACGGGCGGCGCCGCTAAGCCTGCGTTCGGCGGCCTCATGACCTGGCAGGTCCTCTTCGCCTGCCTCATCATCCCGGCCCTCCTCTTCGTCATCTTCACGGCGAAGATTCCCGAGTCTCCCCGCTACCTCGTCTCCGTGGGCCGCACCAAGGAGGCCGAGGAGATCCTAGCCAAGCTGTCCGGCGAGGAAGACCCCGCAGACCGCATCGAAGCCATCGCCCAGTCCCTGACAATCACGGGCGGCGCGAAACTGTCGATCGGGCAGATCCTGTCCTCGCAGTGGCGCGGCCTCGTGTTTGTCGGCATGGCAATCGCCGCGTTCCAGCAGCTCACCGGCATCAACGGCGTCTTCTTCTACTCCAACTCCCTGTTCGCCGCCGTCGGCTTCACCGAGTCGATGGCCCTTGCCCAGACCCTGCTCATCACCGCCTTCAAGATCGTCGGCGTCCTGTCGGGCATCATGCTGGTGGACCGCGTGGGCCGCAAGCGCATGCTGATCTACGGCGGCACCCTCATCTTCGTGTCGCTGGGCATCGTGGCCACGGTCTTCACGGTCGCCCCCACCATCGACGGCAAGCCGGACGTCGCAGACTCCCCCGTCCTGGCGTTCCTGGCGGTCGCGGCCTTGTGCACCTTCCTGCTCGGCTTCACCTCCTCGTGGGGCCCCATCTTCTCCATCGTCATGGGCGAGATGTTCCCCAACTCGATCCGTGGTGGCGCCATGTCGCTCGCATCGGGCGCCGACTTCCTCGTCAACTTCCTGGTTGTCCTCCTCTTCCCCTTCCTCATCGGCTGGTCGCCCGCTGGCACCTACTGGATCTACTGCGCCTTCGGCGTCCTCGCGGTCATCTTCACGGCGAAATTCCTCACCGAGACCAGCGGCGCTGAGCTTGAGGACATGGACAAGGTCGTCACCCAGAAGTGAGCGCTCTCCCCTCCTATTTCAACGACGAAAAGGCACTGCAATGACTGATACGACTCGGGATATTCCCGACAACGTGCGCAACGTCCTGGTTATCATGACCGACCAGCATCGCACCGACACGATCGGCTGCCTGGGCAACCCCCATGCGCGCACCCCCGTCATCGATGCGATGGGCGAATCCGGATTTGCCTTCACCCACTGCTTCACCCCCACAGCTATCTGCACGCCGGCGCGCGCCTCGCTGCTCACCGGCAAGCGTCCAGGTAAGCACCAGGTGCTGGCCAACCCCGAGTGGAATATCGCCTACCAGGTCTCGATCCCCGAGGGAACGTGGACATACACGCAGGAGCTGCGCGACGCCGGTTACAACGTCGGCATCGTCGGTAAGTACCACTGCGGCTACAACCTGCCCGACAAGTTCGGCGCGGACGACGACACCTACTGGGGTGCCGAAAATCCCGTGGCTAACGAGAAGTACGTCGCCTGGCTCGAGGCCAACAACCTCCCGCCGGTGCGCGCGCACGACCTGTGGCGAGGCAAGCTGCCCGGCGGGCGCGACGGGCACATCATCGCCGCGCGCCTCGACCAGCCCGAAGAAGCCACCTTCGAGCGCTTCCTGGCGGACCGGGCGATCGAGAAGCTGCGTGAGTACGCGGCCGACTGGAAGGACTCGAAGCAGCCCTTCTGCCTCGACGTGCACTTCTTTGGACCCCACCTGCCCTACTTCCTGCCCGACGAGTGGTTCGACCTCATCGATCCGCACGACGTCGAGCTGCCGGAAAACTTCGGCGACTCCCTCATCGGCAAGCCCCCGATCCAGGAGAACTACGCGACCTACTGGTCCACGTCCTCGTTCACGAACGAACAGTGGAAGAAGCTCATCGCGGTCTACTGGGGATACACGGCCATGATCGACTTCGAGATCGGGCGCATCATGGACGTGGCGCGCGAACTGGGCATCCTGGACGACACGGCGGTCTTCTTCTGCGCGGACCACGGTGAGTTCACGGGTTCACACCGCCTCAACGACAAGGGCCCGATGATGTACGACGACATCTACAACGTTCCCTTCATCGCCCACATCCCCGGCGTCTCGACAGTGGGCCGCTCCGACGCGTTCATCTCCCTCATCGACCTGCCGGCCACGGTGCTCGACATCGCGGGGCTGGACACCTCGCTCGTGGAGGATGGGCGCTCGATCGTGGACCTGACGCGCGGCGAGGACGTCGAAGGCTGGCGCGAGGACATCGTGTGCGAGTTCCACGGCCACCACTTCCCCCTCCAGCAGCGCATGCTGCGCACGCGGGACTTCAAGCTCGTCATCAACCCCGAGTCGATCAACGAGCTCTACGACCTGCGCCTGGATCCGGCCGAGATGAACAACGTGTACACCGTGCCCGTCTACGACGAGATCCGCAGGGAACTGGCGACAAACCTGTACCTGCAGCTACGCGAGCGCGGGGACCACTCCTTCGCCAAGTGGATGGCGGCGATGACGGACTTCGACATCCCGCTGGTAAACACGGCTCGCTCCGACCTCGACGAGGTCACGAGCGACTAACCCCAGGCCTCGGCGATGGGAGGACTGACGCACCCCCACCGCCGAGGCGAACTCGCGCCCTGCACACCCCTCACAGTGACGCGTATCATAGGAACTGTCAACGAGGCCGGAGTACCCCGAGCGGATGCCAACGATGAAGCGCCGGGAAGGAGAGGCATGCACTACCCCACGCGCAGACCTCTGCCCACCCTCGAAGACCGCATCGTCGCCCACCTGGCCAAAGCCCCCGCGACGCGCTCCCAGCTATGCGAGGCGCTCGACACCTCGCGCACGAACCTGGGGCGCGCGCTCACCACCCTCCTCGACGAGGGTTCAGTGACTCCGGTGCGCACGAACGCCCCCGGACGAGGCCGGCCCACCCAACTCCTCACCCTCAACTCCTCGGCGGTACACTGCGTCGGCCTGAACGTCACGCGCACGTCATGCGCGGGCGTCATGCTCTCGCGCAACGGCACCGTCCTGGCAGCCGTCCACATCGTCTCCCCCACCTCCCCTTCCCTCCAGCTCTCTCTCGAACAGACCTGCGAGGCCCTGGCCGCGAGCGCGGCCCGTCAGGGGATCGACACCTCGACGGTGCGTGCGGTGGGCGTGGGGGTTCCCATTCCAATGGGGCGTAACGCCAGGCTCTCCTCGGACGCGTACCCGACCATGGAGGAGCTCAGCGAGCTCACGCGTCGCTGGTGGAATCCGCTCCCGGTCGTCGACAACACCGTGCGTATGGCGGCACTGGCGGAGGCCTTGTGGGGCGCGGGCGCGGACATGTCCTCGTTCATCTATCTGCGCCTGTCAGGAGGCGTGGGCGGCTGCGTCGTCTCCGATTTTCGCCTGGTTGGTGGTGCGGGTGGCCTGGCCGGGGAACTGGGACACATGACGGTGGGGACCAATGAGTCACCCTGCGCCTGCGGCAAGCGTGGGTGCCTCGAGACGCTGGCCTCCGTCCCGGCGCTGTGTGAGCGCGCGGGCGTTGCCGATATTTCTCAGCTGCGAGCCGCCGTCCTCTCGGGTGACACACGTGCGCGCGAGGCCCTGGAGCAGGCGGCGCAGGCCGTCGGCTATGTCCTTGGCTCGGCCGCGCTCCTCATTAACCCGAGGGCCATCATCGTTGCCGGCGAAATCGTCGATGCGTTCCCCTCTCTGCGATCCGACATAGCGGCCTCCATGTACGGGGAGCTCCTTCCCGTCATGGAGTGGGACATCGACGTCGTGGGAGCGTCGCTGGGGCCCCTGGGCGCTGCTCAGGCCAGTGCGTATATCGCCGCCCACCCTTTTGAGGAGGACGCCCCGGCTGCCCACTGCCCCGAGGAAGGCTCACCCCAGCGGGAGGGGCCGGCCTCGTCGTTGAGGGCGAGCATCGTTCGAGGGGAGCGACCATGACGCGCCCGATCCCCTTCTCCGTCGTCACCAAACCGACGGGAGCAGCCTGCAACCTGGACTGTCAGTATTGCTTTTTCCTGTCCAAGGAGCTGCTCTATGATGCGGCGGCGCAGACCATGTCCGAGCAGACTTTGGAGCGTTACGTCGAGGAGTTCCTGGAGTCGAGCCCCGACGGCGAGGTCACGATGCTGTGGCAGGGCGGGGAGCCAACCCTACGTGGCCTGAACTTCTTTGAGCGCCTCGTGGAGCTGTGCGAGAGCTACCGTCGCCCCACCCAGCGCGTGCGTCATGCCCTGCAGACGAACGGCACGCTGGTGACCGACGAGTGGGCGCAGTTTTTCGCCGACCACGGCTTCCTCGTGGGGGTCTCCATTGACGGACCCGCTCCCCTGCACGACGCCTACCGGCTCAACCGCGGCGGGCGCGGCACCCACGCGATGGTTGTGCGCGGCTGGGAGGCCCTCGCCCGCGCGGGCGTGGAGACGAACATCCTGTGCACGGTCAACGCCGCGAACGAGGAGCACGGGGAGCGGGTGTACCGCTACTTCCGCGACGATCTGGGGGCCCGATACCTGCAGTTCATCCCGATCGTCGAGCGCGTGCGCGCCGCGGACCTGGCCCAGGCCGAGCGCGGCTGGCGTTCCGGAACCTCGGCGCTCCTGTACCGCCAGGACGGGGACTGCGTCACCAGCCGTTCCACGTCCCCCGCCTCCTACGGGCGCTTCCTGTGCGAGGTGTTCGACCAGTGGCTGGCCACCGACGTCGGCGATGTCTTCATTCAGGACGTGGATTCAACTCTGTCGGCCATGTTTGGCTCGGCCACGGTGTGCGTGCACGCACCCCAGTGCGGGGCGAACATGGCGATGGAATTCAACGGGGACGTCTACGCCTGCGATCACTGGGTGGAGCCGGATTGGTTGGTCGGCTCGATCAACTCCTCGTCCTTCACGCAGCTGGCGGCCTCGGACAAGATGCGGGACTTCGCGCGTCTCAAGCCTGACCTGGACAACGAGTGCCGCGCATGCCCGCACCTGCGGCTCTGCTGGGGCGGGTGCCCGAAAGACCGTTTCGTGCGCCGGGGTGAGTCCACGCATAACTACCTGTGCGAGGGCTACCGGGCGTTCTACGAGCATGCCACCCCGGCCCTGCGCGCCATGGGCATGCTGATCGCGGCGGGCAGGCCGGCCTCGGACATCATGGACCCCGCGGTCTCTACCTCCCTCGGACTATCTCTCACCACATCCATCCGGACTGACCAATGATCATTGAAGCGCTCCTCATCGGCGCATTCGTCGGCATCGTCGTCGGCTCGCTCGGCGCGGGAGGCGGCATCTTGTCGGTGCCGATCCTCGTCTACATTCTTGGGCAGGATCCTCACCAGGCGACGGGCCTATCCCTCATCACCGTGGGGCTGACGGCCGCAGTCTCGCTGGCGACTCGTGCTCGCAGCGGGAACGTCGCGTGGCGCGAAGGCTCTCTCTTCGCCCTGGTGGGCCTGGCGGGCACGTGGGCGGGTTCGGCTCTCGGCCCGCTCGTCTCGGCGCGCACCCTCATGCTCTCCTTCTGCGCTCTCCTGGGAGCGGTCGCGGTCTTCATGGTGCGCTCGCAGCTGCGCCCATCTGCTTCGCCTTCGCCGAACGAGGCCGGGGATAGCAACGTCGACAAGGGCTCCTGGACGCTCGGGACCGTGTCCCGGGTGGTCGCGCTGGCGACGCTGACGGGTTTCCTCACGGGATTCTTCGGCGTCGGCGGAGGCTTCGCGATCGTGCCCGCGCTGCACCTGGCGCTGCGATACCCGATGAAGCGGGCCTCCGCGACATCCCTGCTGGTCATGGTCATCACCGCAGCCTTCGGGCTGGCGTCGCGCACGGCCGCCGGGACCCTGACGATCACCGCCGAGGCCGGGGTCATGGTCGCACTCTTCGCCGCAGCATCGATGGGAGGCGGCATCGTGGGAGCCAGGCTCACCAAGAGAGTCTCGAACCGGGCTCTCGGCCTTGTCTTCGCCGCACTTCTGGTGTGCGTGGCCGCCTCGACGCTGGTGGCGACACTCGCATAAAGGGCGCGCGAGACTGATGTCGTCTCGCGCGCCTTCATCGCTCAGCTGGCGGTCGAATCCTCATTCTGGGTTGAGGAATCCGCACTCCCCTGGCTTCCAGATTTGCTGCCGGGGCCACGACCACCCTCCGGAGGAGGTCCCGGTCGAGTGCTGCCAGTGTCTCCCTGCTGGGAGCCCGGCCCCTGCTGCTGACCATGACCCGGGCCTTGCTGACCATTACCGGGACCCTGCTGCTGGCCGTTACCCGGATGCTGCTGACCGCCGGGGCCGAAATCACCGTCCTCGTCACCGTCACCCTGGTCGTTGTAACCGTCTTCGTAGCCCTGCTCGTAGAAGTCCTGACCATCGCCCATAACGGCCGCATGCGTGATGATGCCCGCGCCGAAACCGACGGAGAGGATTGCCGCGGCGGCTCCTGCAATGGCGGCGCGCTTGCCCCACGAGGTCTTCTTCGATGCAGGCACCCCTGTCGCGGCGCTAGCAGCCACGGCCTCGTCACCCACCTGATCGTCGACAGAAGCCCCCGCCACAGACTCCAGGGGCGTGCCAGCAAACGCATTGTTGGTTTGCTCCTGGGCGACGGGAGGCATCTGCGCCGTTTCCGCCTGAGATGCATGGGTGGGCAGCACCTCGGTCTGCTCCGCAACCTGAGGCTCTGACTGGGGCAGGATCGAGGTATGTTCGGTGTCACCCGCCAGGTTCTTGTTGTCGTCCGCCATGGGGGACGCTCCTTTCTGTTGACTGTTCATCATTGCTTCGCAGATTAGGGACGACAATTAAGCGAACGTTATGGCGAAACTGTGAAAACGCTATGAAATAACAGGTGCTGCACATCACTTTCTGGAGCTTGATTTATTTGTCAGCTCACAACTATCCTGCAACGTTCGCCACCCGACGATCACACTCACGAGGTGACACATGTCTGTTAAATCCCTCCCCGCGGTCCTGTTTGCCACGGCGACCGCACTTGCTCTCACCGCCTGCGGGTCGGCCTCGACCCCCTCTGCTCCCACCGCGAGCGCCAAGGCCTCGTCCGCGGCTGCGGCAGACCCATCGACCGCGCCCCTGCGGGGGATCGTCATCGCGTCCACGGAATACAATTCCGACAACACGACCGACACAATCACGGCGTACGACCCCGCTACGGGCGAGGTGACGGCGACGCGCACGTTCACCTTCCCGAGCGAGTACACGACATATACGGGTGGGGCTTGCGAGCGCGAGCACTGCTATTCCCCCGACTTCGAGCGCGTCCTTGCGATCGACACTTCCGGGGGCAACGAGCGCGTTGCGGTCGCATCCTCCGACGGTTCCTTCACGCTGCTCAATGATCTGATCCCCGTACCGCAAGGGTCGCGCTCGTACTCCAACGCGTACGCCAAGTTCGGGCCCGACGGTTCCATCTACGTCGCGCACGAAGACAAGCCCGACGACGGGGACTTCGTCGGGACCCTCTACCGCTTCGCCTCCGAGACTGAGGCACCCGAGGCCGTTCCCACCACCTTCACGGTCTCGAACACGCAGGACTTCCAGATTCTGCCCGATTCCACTCCCATCGCGATCGGCTACTACGCGTGGGCGGCCAACAAAGATGGCGTCGGATGCTACGGGGCACTCGCCGTCACCCCGGATGGGACGTGCCTGACCGTAGACAAGGACGCCGTGTACTCCAAGAAGGGAAAGCCTCTCTCACAGACGGCGGAGTCCGACAAGTCCCTGCGCATCGAAGAGTGGACGAAGGTGAACCTGCCGAACCTCGACGGCACCCACGAGATCGTCAAGACCCTGCGACTGAGCCCCGACGGCACACGCATGGCGCTCCTGGCTCCATTCAAAAAGCTCGAAGACGACTTTAGCTTCCAGCTCTACTCCGCGCCCGTTGGCGGAGGCGAGGCCACACAGCTAACAAAGGCCACGGACATCGCCGGTCGCAAACACATCATCCTCGCCTGGAGCGAGTGACACAGACCCGAGGCCGGGACCGCGACGCGCACCCCATCGCGCGAGCGGCCCCGGCCTCGCTCCATGCATACGACCGGCGCGGCGACGCTACTCTCCGGTGGCTTTCCTGGCCACGAGGGTGTTCGTCGCCTGTACCACCGGGCGCACGATCATCGAGTCGATGTTGACGTGGGAGGGGCGCTCCAGGGTCCACACGATCGCCTCGGCAACATCCTCGGCAACGAGGGGCTGAGCGACGCCCTCGTAGACGCGGTCCGCGGCCTCCTGGGAGCCGAGCCGGTTGAGCGAAAACTCCTCGGTGCGCACCATGCCGGGCGCAATCTCGATGACGCGCACGGGCTCGCCCACCAGCTCCTGACGCAGCGTGTTGGCGATGATGCGTTCGGCGTGCTTAGCGGCCACGTATCCGCCGCCACCCGGGTAGGTGTCGTGGGCGGCGGTCGAGGTCAGGAACACGAGGTCTCCCCCGCGCTCGCGCATCCCTGGCAAGAAAGCGCGCGAGCAGTGCAGGGCGGTGAGCACGTTGCGCTCGAACATCGCGCTCCACCTAGCGGGATCACCCTCCGCAACCCGATCCACGCCGATGGCCCCGCCGGCGTTGTTGACGACCGCATCCACAGGACCGCCCTCCAGGATGTGGGCGGCCATCTCCTTCACCTGAGCCTCATCGGTGAGGTCAGCCGCCCAGTACTCGCAGCCAATCTGCTCGGCGAGGGCCTCGAGGCGCTCGCGGCGCCGGGCCACGGCGACGACCTTCCACCCCCGCTCCGACAACAGGCGGGCGGTGGCCTGTCCGATTCCAGTGGAGGCTCCAGTAACGACAACGCGGCGAGAAGTGCTCATAGGGCAACAGTAATATCCCCGGGAACGCACCGTCGTGCACGCCCGGGGATACTCGCTGATGTCTCAGCCGTTGGGCAGGCCGTAGGCCTTGTGGATCAGCCAGATCGGGTGGACGACGTTCGCGCCCGTGGCCGTGCGCAGCTGCCAGCGGCACGTCTCCGTGTCACAGGCGGCCAGCTCTGCGTTAACCTGCTTGATGAAGTCGAAGACGGGGGCGCCCACGGCCTGGGCGATCGCGTACTTCTCCTTCTTCATGCCGTACGTGCCCGCGATGCCACAGCAGGGCTGCTCGGAGTCCTTGACGGTCACGCCGGGGATCAGGCTCATGAGCTCGATCGCGGGCTTGCCCAGACCCTGGGACTTCACCTGGCAGGGCGCGTGGTACGGGATGGTCACGTCGATGCGCTGGAAGTTCGTGTCCAGCTCGCCCTTGTCGTACAGGTGCAGCAGGAACTCGCTGATGTCCCACGTGCGGCTACCCACGTCGCGCAGCTCCGGGGTGTCCATCTCGAGGATCTCGTGGGCCTCGTGGCGCAGCATGCCGCCGCACGAGCCCGACGCGGAGATGATCGGGGCGTCACGGTTGACGCTGCGCAGGTCGTTGGTCAGCTTGGACACGTACTTGCGCGCGTCGTCGTACAGGCCGTTGGACTGCAGGGCCAGGCCGCAGCAGCCGTGCTTGGGGACCAGAACCTCGTAGCCCAGGTGCTCGAGCACCATGACCGAGTGGATCGAGGTCTCGACCTCAAAGTACTGGCCGGCGCATCCGTGGAAGAAGATCACCTGGCCGCGCGTGCCGGAGTTCGGCAGCGGCTTGTGCTTCTTGAACCAGGACTCGAAGGTGCGACCATACGCGCGCGGCATGGGGGCCGAGCGGTGCACGCCGATAACGGCCTCCATCGCCAGGCGAATCGGCTTGACGTCGAGCGCCCAGTTCGCGATGGGGGCGACCGGGGTCATCATGGTGCCGATCAGGGAGGTGCGGCCGATGAGGCGGTCACGCATGGGGATGCCGTGCGCTTCCTTCATGGCGGTACGGCGGTGGTGGATGATCTCGGTGACCTTCACGCCCTGGGGGCACACGAGCGAGCAGGTGCCGCACGAGGAGCAGTAGTCGATGGACTTGTCCACCATCTGCCCGTCCTTGCGGAAGCGCTCGGCCTGCGGGCCGGAGTACTTGGGGCCGGCGAACAGGTCGGTGACGCGCATGACCGGGCACTGGGTCTCGCAGATCGTGCACTTGACGCACGAGTCGAGGCTCGCGCGCAGCGCAGCGTCACCACTCAGGGCGAAGACGTCCTCTTCCTCCACGCCCGGGCCCATCAGCGTTGACATTTCCAGGGTCATTTCAGTTCCTCCACGATCGAGTCGACGGCCGCGAGCGCGCTGGCAAGCGCGATTCCTTCGCCGCTCTTTTCACGCCAGCGGGTGGCGCCAGCCAGGTTGCCTCCGGCCGCGTACAGGTTCGGGCACACGGGCGCGCCTTCCTCGTTCAGGACGCGCATGTTGTCGTCCACAGCGAGGCCGG
The DNA here is from genome assembly GCA_018375675.1 of Actinomyces sp. Lineage (GTDB taxonomy): Bacteria > Actinomycetota > Actinomycetes > Actinomycetales > Actinomycetaceae > Pauljensenia. The sequence goes on from JAHACW010000007.1 coordinate 29,303, forward strand.
CCAGGAAGAGGGGCTGGTCCTCGCCCCAGAAGTCGGCGTGCAGGAGCTGTCCGGAGGCACCCATGACGGGCAGGCCGCAGATGGTCTCGCGCACGGTGCCGTAGGAGTCCATGTCGAGGGCTCCGGATTCGAAGCCGCCGGCGGCGAGAATCAGGGATCGGGTTTCCACGATGGTGGAGCGTCCCGCGCTGGCGTATTCGACAGCGCTCACGCGTCCGTCTGCCGTATGCACAGCCTTGATCGGGGATCCGAGGACGACGCGGCACTTCTCGGAAGCAATACGGGTGAGCAGGGCGTTCAGGCGCATGCCGGGCACCGACGGGGGCTGGATCGGGATCTCGAAGACGGGGTGACCAAGCTTATCCGCCAGGTCGCGCCAGGCATTCGGATCCTCGAGGCCGAGGACGGCGGGCAGACCGACAATTTCACCATCTTCCAGGAGGGGGCGGATCTGGCCTGCCAGGCGCGCACGGTTCTCCTCGTGGTCGAGGCTGCGCGCGTGGTTGGTGCCGGTCGAGTCGATCTCACCCTCGCGCACGACGTAGTCAACACTGAGAGCGCGGGCCTTGATGGGGGCGCCGTCGGGGCCGTTCTGGCGCGTCAAGTTCTCGGCGACGAGGCCGGGGTAGAAGTCCTTGAAGCGTTCCAGTCCGACGATGGCGTAGCGGGCGCCTGCCTGGGGGATGCCGGCCTCCATGGAGGGCGGGATCAGACAGGTGGGGCGCAGTGCGCCAACGCCGGTGGGGATGCGCACGTTGCGGGTTTCGTCGCCGATGAGCACATCGGAACCAACGAGGTCACGCAGCCACGCGACGGATGCGCCGACATGGTCGGGGGTGACGTGGCTGTAGGGGTGGGTGGGGCGGGAGGCCACGTGGCCTTCCAACGCCTCGAGGGGCTTATCGACCGGCTCGGGGCGGTAGCCGAGGATATCGACCGTGCCCGTTCCAAGCTGGATGCCGCCCACGCCCTTGGTGACGAGCGTGACGCTCAGTCCTGCGTCGGCTGCCTTGATTGCTGCGGCCAGGCCTGCCAGGCCAGCGCCGATAACGACGACGTCCCTCATCGAACAACCTCCTCGCTGGGAGCGGGCAGGTGCTCAACGTCGAGCGTGCCCTCGTGAATCCAGGCGTCCAGTGCGGCCTGCCTGGCTTGCTTACCGAACATGATGGGCCACAATCCGATCCAGCGGTTCTTGAGGAAGAGACGCAGGAGGGAGTTGGCGCGCATCGAGTCGATGTCACCGCGCTCGTGGGCGATACCCGCGGCGCGCTGGGAGCAGAAGCCGCCCTGACAGGGCCCCATGCCCAGGCGCATCTGGCGACGCACGTCGTCGAGCTGGCCCTTGGGCAGGGTGTCCATGACGTTTTCGAGCATGGCGCGTGTGGCCATCTCGCACTCGCAGATAATCTGCTCGTGGGAGGGAGATTCATTGCGTGATTCGACATTGTCGAGGCGGTGGCCGATCGTGTACAGGCGCTCTTCCTTGGCGGGAGGAACGGCCTCGTCGGCTGTCTTGCAGGCGCGCTTCTCGCCCATCTCCTCGCACATGATGTCGACGATGCGCTCGGCCATGAGGCGGTAGGTGGTGAGCTTGCCGCCCGCGATGGTGAGCATGCCGTAGACGCCGTCGCGCGTGTTGTGGTCGATGATGCTCATGCCGCGCGCCATGTGGCGGGTGTCGGTCGCAGACACGCGCGAGTCCTTGACGAGAGGGCGTGCGCCGGCCCAGGCATGCACTGCACGGGCCTTGCGGAAGCCGGGGATCATGGCCTCGCCGGAGTCGAGCATCTGCTGAACCTGGTCGGCGGGGATAGACAGGCGATCCGGGTCGTCGGCCTTGAGGTCAGTCGTGCCGATGATGCACACGGTGTGGTCGGGCACGAGGATGTCACCGTCGGCGGGCCACACGCAGCGGTTAATGACCGAATGGCTCAGTCGGTGGTTCATCGCGATCATGATGCCGGCGCCAGGAACGACATCGACACCGTGGCAGTCGGCCATGGCGGCGATCTGCCCGGCCCAGGGGCCGCCGCAGTTGAGGACGAAGCCACATTCGATGCGCACGTCCTCGCCCCCGCGCTCGTCGTGGACGATGACGGCGCTGATGCGCTCGCCCTCGCGTTCGACGGAGGTGACGCGGTGGTAGGTCAGGACCTGCGCCCCGTACGCCTGTGCGGAACGGATCGCTCCCCAGGTCATCTGCCAGCCATCGACCGTGCCGTCCTGAACCTCGAAGGCGCGCTTAATACGCGGGTCCAGGCGCGGTTCGCGACGCAGTGCCTCGGCGATGGAGATTTCGGCGGCGGGCACCTTTGCAGCCGCTGCGCGGGCCAGGAACTGGTCCGCGTATTCTTCATCATCCTGGGCGGTCACGACGAAGAGGCCTCCGGTGGCTTCGACGGCGTTGGCGTTAATGCGCTGGACAATCTCGTTTTCTTCGGCGCACTCGGTGGCCGACTCAGGATCGGACGCAATGTAGCGGCCGCCCGAGTGGAGCAGACCGTGGAAGCGACCGGAGGTTCCCTGAGCGATGTCCGCCCGGTCGACGAGGACGGCTGAGAAGCCGCGCATGGCGACGTCGCGGACGACGCCGGCACCGGTGGATCCGCCACCGATGACGCACACGTCAGTGCGAAGTGTCTTCACCGTTAAAAATCCCTTCACCTCTTGATGAGGAAGTGCCTCATTGCTCTCTCCATCATGCCCCTACACACCCCTCATGCACGAATGTACACACCACTGTGCACATATGTGCACGGCGGGGATGTATCAAACTGACATCCGCACTCCCCCGCACAATTCCACGAGAAAATGGCGAATTACATCCCACACTCATCACGTAAATGCAATCGGTGCGTCCCTCGTGAACACTCATCCCACGCGACCCCCGCCTCTCCCCCTAGAGTTAAGGCATGACGAACACACTGCTCGCCCGAGTCCTCGACACCGCGAACATCGATTCGACGGTGCGCCCGCAGGACGATTTCTACCGCCACGTCAACGGCACGTGGCTGGCGACCCACACGATCCCCGCGGATCGCCCCATGGACGGGGCGTTCCACACGCTGCGCGACGCATCCGAGAAGTACGCGCGCGCCATTGCCCAGGACGCAGCCAACGGATCCCTGGACGATCCGGATGCGCACCGCATCGCCACACTGTGGACTCAGTTCCTCGACGAGGACACCATCGAAGAAGCCGGCGCCGCTCCCCTGAGCCCCGACCTCGACGCAATCAACGCCTGCACCACCCACGAGGAGCTTGCCCGCGAGATGGGCCGCCTCATGCGCGAGGGCATCGGAGGCCTCATCGGCGCATACGTGGGCACTGACCCGCATGATTCTTCGCGCTACATGGTCTCCCTCGTCCAGTCCGGCATCGGCCTGCCCGACGAGGCCTACTACCGCGAGGACGACTACGCGCCGATCCGCGAGGCCTACGTCGCACACACCGCCCGCCTCCTTGGCCTCGCCGGCATGGCAGACCCCGAGGGCGCGGCCGAGCGCATCATGGCGCTGGAAACCGCAATCGCCTCGCACCACCGCGACTCCGTGAGCAACCGCGATCCCCTCCTGTCTGACAATCCCACGCCGTGGGAGCAGCTGGCCACACAGGCCCCCGGATTCGACTGGGACGCGTGGGCGCAGGGCGCGCGAATGCCCGTCGCCGGCCTCGTCGTGAACGTCGACCAGCCCGACTTCGTCTCGGCTGCCGCCACTCTGTGGGCCGACACCGACCTGGCCGTGCTCAAGGAATGGCTGAGCGCCTCAGCGATCGACTGCCACGCGTCGCTCCTGTCGAGCGATTTCGTCAACGAGAACTTCGACTTCCACGGCCGCACCCTGTCTGGCACGGAGGAACTGCGTCCGCGCTGGAAGCGCGCACTGGGCCTCATCGAGGCCTACCTGGGCGAAGCCATGGGCCGCGCGTGGGTTGCTCGCCACTTCCCGCCCGAAGCCAAGGAAGCGATGGATGCCCTGGTGCGCCGCCTCCTCGATGCCTACGGTGAGTCGATCCGCGGTCTCGACTGGATGAGCGAGGACACCAAGGTCAAGGCGCTGGACAAGCTCGCAACCTTCAACCCCAAGATCGGCTACCCCGTCAAGTGGCGCGACTATTCGACGCTGCACCTGGACCCGAAGGCCACCATCGTCGAGAACGTGCGCGCCGCCAACGCCCACGCGACCGACCGCGAATGGGCCAAGCTGGGCCGCCCGGTGGACCGCGACGAGTGGTACATGACCCCCCAGACCGTCAACGCCTACTACAACCCCACGCAGAACGAGATCGTCTTCCCAGCCGCGATCCTTCAGCCTCCGTTCTTCGACACCGAGGCCGACGACGCAGTGAACTTCGGCGCAATCGGCGCAGTCATCGGCCACGAGATCGGGCACGGCTTCGACGACCAGGGCTCGCGCTACGACGGGGAGGGAAACCTGTCGAACTGGTGGACGGATGAAGACCGCGCCGCCTTCGAAGAGCGCACGCACGCCCTCATCGAGCAGTACGACGCACTCACCCCGACCATCCTCCTCGAGCAGGGCGAAGAGCCGGAGGAGGGCAACGAGCGCACGCTCCCCCACGTCAACGGCGCGCTCACGATCGGCGAGAACATCGGCGACCTCGGCGGCCTGACCATCGCATGGAAGGCCTGGGCGGCCTCGCTCGCCGAGCAGGGGCTGACCCCGCAGTCTGCCCCCGTCATCGACGGCATTACCGGACCACAGCGCTTCTTCTACTCGTGGGCACGCGCCTGGCGCACGGCCACGCGCCCCCAGTTCGCGCGCCAGATGCTGGCGATCGACCCCCACTCGCCCGCTGAGTTCCGCTGCAACCAGGTACTGCGCAACCTTGACACTTTCGCCCGGGCCTTCGACGTCACCCCCGGCGACGCGATGTGGCTGGAGCCCTCCCAGCGCGTCACCATCTGGTGAAAGCGTGTCCCAGCCGACAAAATGCAGCGCGCCCCGCGCATTCACTCCCAACACATGACAACATAGGAATGTTGAGCGCAACAGCGTTCCCATTCCATCGACGGAAAGGCAACCCATGCCAGGCCTGAACCTGACTCGCGAGGAAGCGACCGAGCGCGCCTCGATCATTTCCTCTGTGACCCGCTATGAGATCTCCCTGGACCTCACGCGCGGAGACACCGACTTCGGTTCATTCACCCGCATCGAGTTCGACGCGCGCGAAGGCGCCTCCACGTTCGCTGACCTCGTGTCCAACAACGTCCACTCGATCACTCTGAACGGCAATGCCCTGGACCCCTTCTCGGTGCACCAGGACAACCGCATCGCACTGGAGAACCTTGCCGAGCACAACGTCCTCGAAGTTGAGGCGTCCTGCCAGTACATGCACACCGGCGAGGGCCTGCACCGTTTCGTCGACCCCGCCGACGGCCAGGCCTACACCTACTCCCAGTTCGAGGTTCCGGACGCCCGCCGCGTCTACACGACCTTCGAGCAGCCTGACCTGAAGTCCACCTTCACCCTGACGGTCAAGGCCCCCAAGGGTTGGAAGGTCTTCTCCAACGCGCCGACCCCGACCCCCGAGGAAGAGGGCGAGGCCTGGGTCTACCGCTTCGCGACCACCGAGGTCATGTCGACCTACATCACCGCGATCGTCGCCGGCCCCTACGAGGGCACGACGGCCACGCTGACCTCCTCCGACGGCCGTACGATCGACCTGGGCGTCTACGCCCGCGCCTCGATCGTCGAGCACCTGGATGCCGACGAGATCATCGAGATCACCCGTCAGGGCTTCGAGTTCTTCGAGGGCGCCTACGGCATCGCCTACCCCTTCACCAAGTACGACCAGATCTTCGTGCCCGAGTACAACGCGGGTGCCATGGAGAACGCCGGCTGCGTGACCTTCCGCGACGCCTACGTGTTCCGCACCCGTCCCACCGAGGCTCAGATGGAGGCTCGCGCCAACACGATCCTGCACGAGCTGGCACACATGTGGTTCGGCGACCTGGTCACCATGAAGTGGTGGAACGACCTGTGGCTCAACGAGTCCTTCGCCGAGTTCATGAGCCACCTGGCTCTGGCCGAGGCCACCAAGTACACCGAAGGCTGGACGGGCTTCATGGTCCGCAAGGACTGGGGCCTCAAGCAGGATCAGCTGCCCACCACCCACCCGATTACGGCCGAGATCCGCGACCTGGCCGACGTCGAGGTCAACTTCGACGGCATCACCTACGCCAAGGGTGCCTCCGTGCTGCGCCAGCTCGTCTCCTACGTGGGTCGCGACGCGTTCTTCGCGGGCCTGCACGAGTACCTGACGAAGCACTCCTACGCCAACGCCACGCTGGACGACCTGCTCTCCGAGCTGGCCGCCGCCTCGGGCCGCGACCTGGCCTCGTGGTCGAAGGTCTGGCTGGAGGAAGCCGGCGTGACCCTGCTGCGTCCGGTCGTCACCACCGCCGAGGACGGCACGATCGAGCGCCTCGAGATCACCCAGGAAGCCTTCTCCGAGGGCGCCTCCCTGCGCCCGCACCGCATGGGCGTGGCAGGCTACTCGCTGACCGAGGAGGGCACCCTGACCCAGGTCTTCCGCGAGGAGCTCGACATTGATGGCGCTTCCACGGTGATCGAGGCCGCCGCGGGCATCGCCCGTCCCGACTTCATCCTCGTCAACGACGGCGACCTCGGCTACGCCAAGGTTCGCCTCGACGAGCAGTCGCTCGCCTTCGCGATCACCAACATCACCAAGTTCACGGATTCGCTGACCCGCGGCGTCGTCATGGCCTCCGCGTGGGACATGACCCGCGACGGCGAGATGCCGGCACGCGACTACCTGAACCTGGCGCTGCGGGCCGTTCCCGTCGAAGACAACATGAGCCTCCTGGCGCTCACCCTGCGTCACATCGACGAGGCCGTGCGCACCTTCGTCGCACCGAAGTACCGCGCCGAGGCCGCCGAGGACACGGGACGTCGCCTGCTCCTCCTGGCTCGCACGGCCGCTTCCGGCTCCGACGCGCAGCGCATGCTCGTCGCCTCCGCGGCCCGCAACGCGACCAGTCCCGAGCAGTTCGAGGCCATCCGCGCCCTCTACGACGGCACCCAGACCCTGGACGGCCTGGACCTCGACGTCGACCTCAAGTGGGACCTGCTGATCGCCCTGGTGCGCGGAGGCGCCGCCACCGAAGATGACATCGCAGCCCTGGAGGCCACCGACGACACGATGACCGGCCACCAGAACGCGGCTGCCGCTCGTGCGGCCCGCGAGGGCGAGTGGATCAAGGCCGATGTGTGGGACAAGGTCCTCACCGACACCTCGATCCCCAACGACACCCGCTGGGCGATGATCTCTGGCTTCTGGGCGCAGGCGCGCACCAACCCGTCGGCATATGCCGGCTACGTGGGCGAGTACTTCGAGGCCCTGGCAGGCATCTGGGAGACCTTCACCTTCCACACCGCCGAGGACCTCACGACGCTGCTCTTCCCGAACGCGCTCGCAGGCTACGCCCCCGAGGTCGACGTGGTCGCCTCCGGCAAGGCCTGGATCGAGGCTCACGCGGACGCATCCGCCGGCACGATCCGCATCATCCGCGAGCTCATCGACGTGTGTGAGCGTCAGATCGCCAACCAGGCGGTGGACGCGGGCTGATCAGCCTCTCAGAGACGCCAGGGGGCGTGGCCATGTGGCCACGCCCCCTTCGTCTGTTTACCCGTACTGCGAGCGTCGACAGGGCACACCAACCGACGGCCCCGTTCCCCGGCAAACGATCACGCTTCACGCACAGATCTGTATGCATAAGAAGCCTCCCGTTTCTTGGAGATCTCCAAGAAACGGGAGGCTTTTCGATGAAGGATGAAGCCGAGGCTTAGGAGCGTGCGTCAGCGCTTGGCTCGACGCGATGCGACAACCGCACCAGCGCCGGCAACCAGAACCGCGACGGCTCCCACGCCCACCCACACCGAGGACGCACCGGTCGCAGCGAGGGCATCAGCACGCGCCTGAGTCGGGGTGGAAGCATTCTGGGCTGCAGGGGTGGACGCCTGCGTCGGATCGCCGCTCGGGGTAATGTCGACGCGAGCGGTCACCGTGCCCTGATCGTCGGCGGGAGCGTTCGTCTCAGGTGCAGCCGGGGTGGTATCACCGTTCGCGGGAGCGGAAGGCGCGGCAGACGGGTCGCCACCACCGTTCGCGGGAGCGGAAGGCGCGGCAGAAGGAACGGAAGGAGCAGGCATCTGGCTGGGTTCCTGGCCCACGGAAGGGTTCTCCTCTCCGTTTGCGAGCGCGGGCGCCTCATCCGACGGGGTCTGCTGATCCGGCGTCGAGCCTGCCCCATCGCCCACGGAGGGGTTGTTGCCATCCTGCTCGACCGACAGCGTCGTGCAACGCGTCAGGGCATCGCGATACCCGGTCGCGGTCAGGTAGCGGCCAGCATTCTCGCCGCCCTGCAGCGTCACGCCGCCATCCTTCTCGGGACGGACGGCGGTCTGCGACGCGATGGACTCCGCAACGCGGTCCAGCTCAGCGTCAATATCCGCGAGAGAGGTGGCGGGCTTGCTCTCCTCAGCCGAGGCCAGGTACTCGTCCAGAGCAGCCTGAGCGGCGGTCACGGATGCCTGCGCATCAATCACGGCCTGCTGGCGATCAGCGGAGGGCGCGGCGTCAGCAGGTGCGGGAGTCGAGGTCGCGGGAGCAGCAGATCCAGCCTTTGCGGGAAGGCTCGACACATCAATGGGCAGGGCGACGCCAGGAAGGGAGCCCACCTTGTTCTGCCAGGAGTTGGCGCGCTGCGCGTCGCCGCCGCCCGCGAGACCGGAGACGTAGTTCGTGTTGTCAGCATTGAAAGCGGTGCCGTCGAAGCCGTACGCGGACGCCGTATCGCCAGTCGTGTGGAAGCGGGACACGTTGGGCGAGCCACCAGTGATGGCGTAGAACTTCTGAGTGCCGTAGATGCGCGTGAAGTTACCGTGCTTCGCGATGTGCACACCGACGCCGACGACATTGTTCTGAGCCAGCATGTTCTTGTCGTGGCCGGAGGAGTTCTTCCACTGATCGAAGAGCGCGTCCGCCGCCTGCATCGGATTCTTGGAGGTACCGTAGGCGCCCCACTTATCGCCGAAGTTCTCGCGGTGGTTGTAGGCAATGTTCTCACCGGCGTAGGTCGTGTCACCGCCGTCGAGCTTGCCGACGCCGAAGTACTTGTAGTCCGGGTCGTGGTTGAAGTCGTCGCTATCCGACATGTGCTTGCTCCACGCGCGAGCGTCGGTGGTCACCGTATCCGAAACAACCAGCTCGGGCAGGCCAGCGTTTGCTCGGTAGGCGTTCATCTTCTGAATGACGAGGGCCTCGATGATGCGCGCCTGGGTGGCGTCGTCGACCTGGGACCAGTCAACCCAGTCGAGGCCACGGCTTGCGGTATCCGCAGCGGGCGCGGCCTCACTGGCCGACGTGGTGGGCTCGAGGGCACCCTGCTGCGCAGCCTCGAGTGCGGCCTGTGCATCGGCGAGAGCAGCTCGCAGCTCGGACTCACGCGCGGGATCCAGGGCGGGCGTCGCAGAGTTACCCGCTGCCGCGGCGGCGTAGCTCGCCAGAAGCGGATTATATTCAGCGGCGATGCGACCTTCTGCCCCCGACAGTGCATTGCAGAAAGCGTCGCTGGTCGTCGCGTTTCCTTCAGCGAGGGTGGGGATGACGACGAGGGAAGCTGCAATCGTGGTCGCAGCGAGGACCACGGACGTGTGTGTACGAGTGAGCTGGAACGACATTGACTACCGGCCTAACACGATGAAACAAGAACAGGTAAATCTTTCCACGCGGTTCAGCATTTTTCAAGGTTTCTTCAGTAAGTCTTTACAGGTGAATCCACCTATTTTCAACGTGTTTTATGTTTGACAGATTTTGAATATCCCACATGTCGATATCGAAACGTTATATTTCGGATCAATCAACTGACCAGACTGCAACTACAAGCATGACCACCGCTCATGCAATAAAAAAAATCGACACCCAAAACTTGGATGTCGAAATTTTCTGTGGAGCTAGGGGGATTCGAACCCCCGACCTCTTCCATGCCATGGAAGCGCGCTACCAACTGCGCCATAGCCCCGTTATTTAGTTCGTCGTCGTGGCGACCTGATAAATAATAGCGGACGTTTCAAGAATGACGCAAATCCAATTGAGTGCCCCTCGTCACAAAGCTCGAAAGCCTCAAGATTCTGCGGCGACGAGGGGCCCGAGAGCCATCACGCCCCCAAAATGTCCTCACGAGAGCCGATGTTGTGCGACGCCAGGCGCCACCCACTGATCGCCGCGCTCTTGGAGGTCGACTTCCCCACGGGCACGAGCTCTGACCAGTGGCAGTTATCGACACCGCGCAGCCCATTGAAGACCGCCGGATCCAGGCCCAGCAGCGACACGATGCCACGCGCGATCGCGGAGCCATGCGAAACGACGATCAGAGACTGGTCCCCGCGGCACGCCCGTGCCGCTTCCAGGACGGCATCACGAACGCGCTCACCCACGACCTCGGACCGTTCCACCTCGGCGAGGTCACACTCCCCGTGCGCGCGATACTGCGCGTAGGCCTCGGGCTGCTCGCTGGCGATCTCCTCGTAGGTCTTGCCCTCGAAGCTCCCGTAGAAGCGCTCCGTGAGCCGCTCGTCGAGTTCCGGTCCCTCGCAGGGATATCCAGCGATGTCAAAGACGCGAGCGATGATCCTCGCGGTATCGACCGCACGCCCCAGGGGCGAACTCACGATACGCACTCCCCCGTCGTCGTAGCTGCGCCCGTCTTCGGCGGCAATCATGCCAACCTCGGCACTCGGCTCGCACAGTCGGCTCACCAGCACGCCGGCAGCACCGGCCGCCTGGGACCGTCCGGCCTCGTTCAGGGGTTGATCGATGCGCCCCTGAAAGCGCCGCGCCAGGTTGAAGTCCGTCTGGCCGTGGCGCAGCAGGACGATCCGCGAGGCGCTCACTGTGCGCTCTCCACACCGTGCGCGGCAGCACGCTCGGCGGCAGCGGCGCGGGCCTCGTCGGTGTCGACATCGATCGGCACGGCCGGGCAGTCACCCCACAGGCGCTCGAGAGCGTAGTACTCACGCTCCTCCTCGGACAGGACATGGACGAGCAGATCCGAGTAGTCGAGGAGCACCCAGGTGCCCTCCGCGCGCCCCTCGATATGGGCGGGGCGGCGCTGATGCTCGACCCAGATGCGATCCATGATGTCCTCGGCAATGGCACGCACCTGACGGTCCGTCGGCGCCGAAACAACCACGAAGGCGTCCGCCAGGGCGAGCTTGCTGGTCACGTCAACAAGCACCGGGTTGATGCCGCCGCGGTCGTGCGCGGCGCGAGCAACCAGGCTCGCCAGTTCTGCGGTAGCGTCGGGAAGGCTCACGTTTCTCCTTGGGTTAGGACCGGTACAGGCCGTATTTGTTGATGTATTGCACGACGCCGTCGGGCACCAGGTACCACACCGGCTTGCCCTCTTCGACGCGCGTGCGGCAGTCCGTCGACGAGATCGCCATGGCGGGTACCTCCAGCAGCGACACGGACTCGTGCGGCAGGCCGGGATCCGACAGGTTATGCCCGGGGCGCGTCACGCCGATGAAGTGCGCCTGCTCAAAGAGTTTATCGGCGTCCTTCCACTGCGCGATCTGCGCCAGCGCATCGGCACCCGTGATGAAGTAGAAATCCGAATCCGGGTATTCGCGAGACAGGTCCGCCAGCGTATCGATCGTGTAGGTCGTCCCACCGCGGTCAATATCGACGCGTGACACGGCGAAACGAGGATTCGATGCGGTAGCGATAACCGTCATCAGGTAGCGATGCTCGGCCGAGGTCACGCGTCGACCCGCCTTGAAGGGCTGCATCGCGGCCGGGACGAAGACGACCTGGTCGAGGCCGAAGACGTCCATGACCTCCGAGGCCGCAACGAGGTGGCCGTGGTGGATCGGATCGAAAGTGCCGCCCATGATGCCGATCGCGCGGCGCCGACGCAGCGCGCGCGGGGGATGCTGGGGCGAGGCCGGGGCTGCGGTCGCCCCAGCCGTGGCCTCAGTGGTCTTTTCGATCGCGGTATCCTCCGAGGACGGCACCGCGTGGTTGTTCTGCTCGCTCACGGGCGGATCGTTCCTTCACCCTCGTAGATCCACGTGGTCGTCGTGAGCTCCGCGAGGCCCATCGGGCCACGCGCGTGCAGCTTCTGCGTCGAGATGCCGACCTCGGCTCCCAGGCCCAGCTGACCACCGTCCGTGAAACGCGTCGAAGCATTCACAGCAATAGCAGCGGCATCGATGCCCGATCGGAACGCGCGCACGACGGCCACGTCGGATGCCACGACGCCCTCCGTATGCCCCGAGGAATAGCGGCGAATGTGCTCGATCGCCTCGTCAACGTCGGCGACGACGCGCACAGCCAGGTCCATCGACAGGTACTCGGTCTCCCAGTCGGCTTCGGTTGCGTCGACGATCATCTCAGCATCGATCGAGGGCTGGCCGTCGACGATGGCCCGGGTGGCCTCGTCCGCGTGGATCGTCACGCCCGCCGTCGTCAGACGGGTGACGGCGGCGACGAGGAAGCGCTGCGCAACGTCGGCGTGCACGAGCAGAGTCTCCGCCGCGTTGCACACGCCCACGCGCTGCGTCTTCGCATTCATGATGATGGCCTCGGCGGCCTCCAGGTCAGCGGAGGCATCCACGTACACGTGGCAGTTACCCGTGCCCGTCTCGATAACGGGAACCCGCGACTCTTCGACGACGGCATTGATGAGCCCAGCTCCCCCTCGAGGAATCAGCGCATCGATCGCTCCACGGGCACGCATCATCGCTCGGGCACCCGCGCGGCCCCACGGATCCACCGTGGTGATCGCATCGGCGGGCAGACCGACGGAGGTCAGCGCATCGCGACACACCTCGATGAGGACGCGGTTCGAGGACTGCGCGGCGCTTCCACCGCGCAGCACAACCGCGTTGCCGGCCTTCAGAGCAAGCGAGGCAGCGTCGATCGTCACGTTGGGGCGGGCCTCGTAGATAATCCCGATAACGCCCAGGGGAACGCGCTCCTGCGTCACGCGCAGGCCAATATCGGTGCGCATCCCGCGCACGACCTGACCGATCGGGTCAGGCAGACCCGCGATCTCGCGGACGGCCTCGGCGATTCCACGAATACGATCGGGGGTCAGAGCGAGGCGGTCGAGCAGGCCCTCACTCATCTGCTCCGCGCGACCGCGGGCGACATCTTCAGCATTAGCGGCCAGGATCTGGTCACTGCGATCAATGAGCGCAGCCGCAATCGCTTCGAGACCGCGGTTCTTCACCTGGGTCGTCGCGTTCGCGAGCACTCGCGCCGCAGCGCGAGCAGCATCCGTCACCTGGGAAATATCTGCAGCAGTATCCACCGGGCCATCATGGCACACGAGAGGCTGTCAAGCCGCGTCAGTCAGCGCTCAGCGCAGAAAATGCGTCGCCCAACACCGCCAGATCGTCGCGGTGGATTGCCGGCCTGGGGTGCTCATGACCCGCTGCCTGCAGTTCCGCGGTGCCCGATCCGGCGATCTCTGCCAGCGTGTCGGAGTCGTATCCCGACACTCCACGGGCGACCAGACCCGTCGGGGAGGCCACATCGACGACATCGCCAGCCTCGAAGTGGCCGAGCACAGAACGTACGCCGGCCACCAGCAGAGACTTCTTGCCGACCGTGATCGCGTGCGCAGCACCCTCATCAACGATGATCTCGCCGCGCGACGGCGCCACGTGGGCGATCCACAGGCGGCGCGAGGCCGGACGCTCTTGGGAAGGCTCGAACCACGTACCGACGTTTTTACCCGCGAGCACCGACTCTAGAGCATCCGCGCAGGCGAGCTGCACACCGATGCCGCTGGTGGTCGCCAGCATGGCGGCCTGCACCTTTGTCGCCATGCCGCCCGTGCCTACGCGAGAGCCAGCGCCGGTCACGAGCACGCTCATGAGGTCGTCCGCGCTCTCGACGCGTTCGATCAGCTTCGAGCCCGGGTGGTCCGGAGGAGCCGTATAGAGGCCGTCGACGTCCGTCAGCAGCACGAGGGCATCGGCCTTGATCATCTGGGCGATGAGCGCGGCAAGTCGATCGTTATCGCCAAAACGCAGCTCGCGTGTGGTCACCGCGTCGTTTTCGTTGAGAATCGGGACAACGCCGAGGCCGAGGAGACGCGTCAGCGAGGCGCGCACGTTCGTGTAGTGGTCGCGGCGCATAACGTCGTCCGTGGTCAGCAGAACCTGGGCGGCATCCAGGTGATGCGCCTGGAAGGCGGCCGTCCACCGCGCCATGAGAAGCCCCTGGCCCATCGCGGCAGCGGCCTGTACGCTCGGCAGGTCCTTCGGTTTCGAGGTGAAGCCGAGCGGATCAAGGCCCGCTGCGACCGCACCCGACGAGACGATGATGACCTCTCGGTCCGCCCCGCGCCAACGCGCCACGAGGCGCGCAACCGAGTCAATACGGTTCAGATCCAGACCGCCGTCCTCGCGCGTGAGCGAGGAGGAGCCGATCTTGACGACGATGCGAGAAGCCGCGGACACCCCGCTCATGACTGATCCGACGCGTCGGTCCAGTGCCCGGCCTGGCGCTCCGTCCACAGCTCGTCACGGGCAGCGGTCTTGGCATCCATGACCTGGTGGTACACCTCGCGACGTTCCTTACGGCTCGGACGCGCGTTCTGATCCAGGCGCAGGTCGGTGCCGCGCGAACCCAGCAGCTCCGGTCCGGTCGTGAGGGTCGGCTCCCAGTCGAAGACGACGCCACCATCCAGGTCACCGATCACGACGGTGTCGCCGGCAACCGCTCCGGCCTTCATCAGCTCGTCCTCGACGCCCGCGGCGTTCAGGCGATCCGCAAGGTAGCCCACGGCCTCGTCGTTAGCGAAGTCGGTCTGACGCACCCAGCGCTCCGGTTTGTCGCCGCGCACCTGGAAGACTTCCTCGCCGTCCTTGCGGGTCTTGCGCACCGTGATCTCCACGCTGCGCCCAACGGCCTTCGGGCGGATGACGGGACGGGCAGCCTCGAGGGCGGGACGCTTCGCGCGCTCCGCCTCAACGATGCCAGCCAGAGCAAAGGACAGCTCCTTGAGGCCCTCGTGGGACACGGCGGACACCTCGAGGACAGGCCAGCCGAAAGACTCCAGATCCGGGCGCGTGATCTCGGCGAGATCGCGACCGTCCGGAATATCGATCTTGTTGAGGACGATGACGCGGGGGCGCTCCATAATCGGCACGTAGCCCTCGACCTGCGTCAGATCGCCCTGATAAGCCTCCAGCTCCGCCTCGATAATGCGCAGGTCCTCAACCGGCTCGCGATCGGTCTCGAAGGCGGCGGTGTCGAGCACGTGCACGATGACGGCGCAACGCTCGATGTGGCGCAGGAAGTCCAGGCCGAGGCCTCGTCCCTGGGAGGCACCGGGGATCAGGCCGGGAACGTCGGCAACCGTGTAGCGCGTATCGCCGGCCGACACCACACCCAGGTTCGGGACCAGCGTCGTGAAGGGGTAATCGGCGATCTTCGGGCGCGCCGAGCTCAGGGCGGCGATCAGCGAGGACTTTCCGGCCGAGGGGAAGCCGACGAGAGCCACGTCCGCGACGGACTTCAGCTCAAGGATGACGTCGCGCTCCTCGCCGGGCTCGCCAAGAAGCGCGAAGCCGGGGGCCTTGCGGGCCTTGGACGCCAGCGCCGCGTTGCCCAGACCGCCGCGGCCGCCCTCGGCGACCACGTAGCGAGCACCCGCGCCCGTCAGGTCGGCGAGCAGCTCACCCGACATCGACTTGACCACCGTGCCCTCGGGAACCGGCAGGACGATGTCCGCACCGGTCTTTCCCTGACGGAAGTCACCCATGCCGGGAGTGCCGTTATCCGCACGACGATGCGGGCTACGGTGGTAGTTCAGCAGCGTGGTCTCCTGCTCGCTCACCTCAAGGATGACCGAGCCGCCATTGCCGCCGTCTCCGCCGTCGGGGCCGGCCAGCGGCTTGAACTTTTCACGCTTAATCGAGGCAACGCCGTTACCGCCGTTACCACCCATCGCATGCAGAGTCACGCGATCCACGAAGTCTGCCACTGTTGCTCCTGACGACTAAAAATAAATGTTGAAAAGGGCGCCCGGCAACGCCGGACGCCCTTTATGCGCGCGGTCTCAGGCAGAGACCGGCGAAACGCTGACGACCTTGCGATCGCGCTTGCGGCCGAACTCAACCGCACCGGCGCGCAGGGCGAACAGGGTGTCATCCTTGCCACGGCCAACGCCGTCGCCAGGGTGGAAGTGGGTGCCGCGCTGACGAACGAGGATCTCACCAGCGTTGACCAGCTGGCCGCCGTAGCGCTTCACGCCGAGGCGCTGCGCGTTCGAGTCGCGACCGTTACGGGAGGAACCAAGGCCCTTCTTATGTGCCATCAGTTGCTACTTTCTGCTCGTGGGAACGTCGGGTTCAGGCGATCTCGGTGATCTTGACGACCGACATCTTCTGACGGTGTCCCTGGCGCTTGCGGTAGCCCGACTTGTTCTTGTACTTAATGATGGAAATCTTGGGGCCCTTGGCCGAGTCAACAACCTCAGCCTTGACGGAAACCTTGCCCAGCTTGGCTGCGTCAACGGTGATGGCGTCGCCATCCACCAGCATCAGCGGCTGGAGCTCGATGCTCGAACCGATTTCTTCTGCCAGCTTGTCGACGACGACGACGTCACCGACGGACACCTTTTCCTGCCGGCCGCCAGCCTTGACGATCGCGTAGACCACGTTGGAGCTCATCTCTTCTCGTATTCGTAACCGGAATCGCGCCTCGAAACTGCCGAGGACTTGTCTCATTGTCATGATTCCGTTGGCGCTTGTTGCGCCGACGATCAAATTTAGCCGATTCGCACGCCGGATTGCAAGCCGGCACGGTCACGGGCGGGTGTGAAGTGCTGTGCGATTCCACACCCTGCGCTCAGGGGAGGGATGATCGCCCCTCCCCCGGCGCCTGGGGCGTTAGCCAGCGTCGACGATACCGGTCGATGCGGCGCGACGACGGCGCTTGACGCGCGGCTGATCGCTCGCCTCGGGAAGTGCAATGTCATCGGTCGACTTGGTCGGCACCGCCGGGGCACTCACCTCGGCGCGCGCGGGCAGGTCGATGACGACGGGAGCGGGAGCCGCGTCGGGCTCGACAACGCCGGTCGAGACGGCGGCACGGCGCTTGCGAGTCTTGCGCGGCGCGGCGGGCGCCTGGGCGGGAGCCTCCTCCACGGCCGGCGCGTTCAGCGGCGCAGTGGCCGGAGCCTCGTCCGCCCGCACCTCGGGAACCGCCGTCTGCGCGGTGGCGCGGCGACGGGTCTTCTTCGGTGCGGGGGCCTCGGCCGGTTCGTCGGACGAGGCCGTGGCAGCCGTGCGGGATGCGCGGCGGCGGGTGGCAGGAGCCTTCTCACGATGCTCGGGCAGCTGAATCTCGGAGGCATCCTTGGCGGGGGCCGCAGGCTCATCCGAGTGATCGACCGGCTCGGGCAGGTCGATGTGCACGGGCAGTTCGGGCAGCGGAGCAGACTCGGCGACGCGGCGGCGACGACGAGGACGCTTGGTCGCGCCGTCCTCAACCTTTTCGGCAGCGGGCTTAGACGCGGATTCCTCAGCGGGGGCCGCGGGCGCTTCAACGTGCTCGACAGCCGAGGCCTCGGGTTCCTTCGCCTCGGTCGAAGCGGCGCGGGTGCGACGCTTCTTGGCGGGAGCAGACTCTTCGGCCGCCCCCTCCTCTTCCTTACGGGTCGACGCAGCGGCGATCGCGCTCAGGGCCTCCTTGGCGCGCTCGTGATCGGCGTTGTCCTCGATACGGCGAGGCTCAGCCTTCTTCTGCTGCTTCTTCGATCCCTTCGAGCCCTTCGAAGACTGTTCGGAACCGGAGGTCTCCACCGGGTGCTGGTGAACGATGAAGCCGCGGCCCTCGCAGGCCTCACACGAGGAGGAGAATGCCTCGACGAGGCCCTCACCCACGCGCTTACGGGTCATCTGCACGAGGCCCAGCGACGTAATCTCGGTGACCTGGTGGCGCGTACGATCGCGTCCCAGGCACTCCACCAGGCGACGCAGCACGAGGTCACGGTTGGATTCGAGGACCATGTCCACGAAGTCGATGATGACGATGCCACCAATGTCGCGCAGGCGCAGCTGGCGCACGATCTCTTCGGCGGCCTCAAGGTTGTTGCGGGTCACCGTCTCCTCGAGAGTGCCGCCGGCGCCGATGAACTTGCCGGTATTGACGTCGATGACGGTCATCGCCTCGGTGCGGTCGATGATCAGGGTGCCGCCCGAGGGCAGCCACACCTTACGGTCCATACCCTTGGCGAGCTGCTCGTCGATGCGGTGCGCGTGGAAGACATCCTCCGTGCCCACCCACTGCTCGACGCGATCGGAGAGCTCGGGGCTGAGCTCGTCGACGTATTCCTTGACGGTCGCGTAGGTGTCGCGACCCTCGATGACGAGCTTCGAGAAGTCCTCGTTGAAGATATCGCGCACGACGCGCACAGCCAGCTCGGGCTCACCGCGCAGCAGCGTCGGGGCGCTCTTCGTGTTGGTGCGCTTCTTCTCGATGTCCTCCCACTGACGGGTCAGGCGAGCGACATCATCGCGGATCTGCTCCTCCGTCGCACCTTCCGCGGCGGTGCGCACGATGACGCCAGAGCCCGAGGGCACAACAGCCTTGAGGATCTTCTTCAGGCGAGCGCGCTCCTTGTCCGGCAGCTTGCGGGAGATGCCCATCATGGATCCGCCGGGAATAAGGACCAGGTAGCGGCCGGCCAGCGTGATCTGAGAGGTCAGGCGGGCGCCCTTGTGACCGATCGGATCCTTCGTCACCTGAACGAGGACCGGATCACCGGACTTCAGTGCCGCCTCGATACGACGGGGCTTGCCCTCCATGCCGACGGCGTCCCAGTTGACCTCGCCGGCGTACAGAACTGCGTTGCGTCCGCGGCCCACGTCGACGAATGCCGCTTCCATCGAGGGAAGCACGTTCTGGACGCGGCCCAGGTAGATGTTGCCGACCATCGAGGACTGCGTGCGGCGCGCAACGTAGTGCTCGACGAGCAGGCCGTCTTCGAGGATCGCAATCTGGTCGAGGCCGTCCTGGTCGCGGATGACCATCGTGCGCTCGACCGACTCGCGGCGAGCGAGGAACTCGGATTCAGAGATGGAGTGGCGACGGCGACCTTCGCGGCGGCCTTCGCGGCGGCGCATCTTCTTCGCCTCCAGGCGGGTGGACCCCTTCAAGGCCTGGACCTGGTCCGCGGGATCGCTGCCTTCCTCGGAGGAGGCAGAGCTGCGCGCGCGGCGGCGACGACGGCGACGACCGGAGGTCTCCTCCTCGTCCGAGGACTCGGAGTCCTGCGCGGGCGCGTCGGACTTGTCGGCGTCTTCCTGGGCGGGGGCCGAGGCCTCGTCCGCCTTCTTGGAGCGACGGCGACGACGGGTCTTCGGCTCGGCGGACGCCTCCTCAGACTCAGACTCGGGCGCGGGAGCCTCGGGGGCCTGCGCAGTCTCGGCCTCGTCAGCGGTCTTCTTGGAGCGACGGCGACGCTTCGGGGCAGCCTCTTCGCGAGGAGCAGACTCCTCCTCGGGGGCAGCGGACTTGCGGCGACGCTTGGGCTCGGGCTCCTCAACAATCGCGGGAGGAGCGACCTCGGGGGCAGCCTGGAACACGGGTGCCTGGAACAGCAGCGACGCGGCGGGTGCCACGGGCGTAGTGGATTCGGTTGTCACGATTCTCCAATGGTGGGTGCGCGCCCCGTGCCTGGACGCACCCTTTTTCATCGCCCGCGGGGGGCGGAAACCTAGTGGAGCGCTGATGCGCAGCGGCCGGCGGCATATGAATACGTCATCGCTCGGCTCTCGTCGCGGGGGCACTCCCGCGACATCCATTCACCTCTATTGTCGCACAACAGGGCCCGGTACCGACGACGGGGTGATCAGGACAACGCAACACGGAGCGATATCTCACGGAAGAACCCATAAAAATTATTCGGACGCGTATGTCACAAAACGGCCTCTGAACCAGCATTTCAACCAATCCGACCGAGGTTTTTGGGCTACATTAATACCAACCCGTGACATAGGTCCCACGGACTTTGGACACGGGACAATCGACCCCAATCCCAACACGAGAAGGTCCCATCATGACCCTCGCGCAGACAGCGCTTGACGCGGTCACCGTCGGACGATGGCAGTTCGGTGTTACCACCGTCTACCACTTCGTCCTCGTGCCGCTGACGATCGGCCTGTCCCTGCTGGTTGCCATCATGCAGACAGCGTGGCACCGCACCGGCAAGGAATACTGGCTGCAAGCAACTCGCTTCTTTGGCAAGCTCCTCCTCATCAACTTCGCGCTCGGTGTCGCCACCGGTATCGTGCAGGAGTTCCAGTTCGGCATGAACTGGTCCGAATACTCCCGCTTCGTCGGCGACATCTTCGGCGCTCCCCTGGCCGTTGAGGCCCTCCTCGCCTTCTTCCTCGAGTCCACCTTCCTGGGCCTGTGGATCTTCGGCTGGGGCCGCCTCTCCAAGGGCATGCACCTGCTGACGATCTGGTGCGTCGCCCTGGGCACCATGTTCTCCGCGGCCTGGATTCTCGCAGCCAACGCATGGATGCAGCACCCCGTGGGCGCGCGCTTCAACCCCGAGACCGGTCGCGCCGAGCTCGACGGCGTGAGCGGCTTCATGCAGCTCATCACCTCCGGCGTGTACCTGAGCGAATACGCACACGTCATCACCTCCGCCTGGCTGGTCGCCGGCTCCTTCGTTGCCGGCATCTCCATCTGGTGGATGGTGCGCACCGCCCGCGAGGGTTCCGACGAGGCCATGGCTCAGTCCCGTGACATCTGGCGCCCGATCGCCCGCTTCGGCCTGACCGCCGTCCTGATCGGCGGCCTCGGCACCGCCGCCTCCGGCCACATCCAGGGCCAGGAGATGGTTGAGGTCCAGCCCATGAAGATGGCTGCCGCCGAGGGCATCTGTATGGATACCGACGGCGCGGCCTTCACGGTCGCCCAGTTCGGCTCCTGCCCCCTCGGTGATGACGGCGCGCAGCCGACCCAGTTCATCAAGGTTCCGGGCGTCGCGTCCTTCATGTCGCACAACTCCTTCACCGCCACCTCCGAGGGCGTCGCCGACGTCCAGGAGCGCATGGTGGAGCTGCTCAACTCCGATGCGAACTTCACCGCCAAGTACGGCGACGCCTCGCAGTACGACTTCCGTCCTCCGCAGATGGTCGCATTCTGGTCGTTCCGCTTCATGATCGGACTGGGCATGCTGGCCTTCCTGCTGGCGGCGTGGGGCCTGTGGGCCACCCGCGGCGGACGCACCTCGTCCAACAAGTGGCTGAGCGTCCTCGCCCTGGTCAACCTCCCCCTGCCGTTCGCAGCCGCTTCCTTCGGCTGGATCTTCACCGAGATGGGTCGTCAGCCGTGGGTTGTCGTCCCGAACCTGCAGGCGCTGTCCGCGGGCTCCGACCTGGGTTCCGTCAACATGATGACCGACATGGGCATCTCCCCCAACGTTCCCGCTGGCCAGATGCTCACCTCGCTCATCCTGTTCACCCTGCTGTACGGCGTCCTCGGCGTCATGTGGTACATCCTCATGAAGCGCTACGCCGTCGAGGGCATCCACTCGTCGAAGGCCGACAAGGCTGAGGACGACGCCCCCGCCGACCTGTCCTTCGGATACTGAGAGGAACACCGATCATGACTCTGTCTATCCTGTGGTTCGTTCTCATCGCCGTTCTGTGGACGGTCTACCTGATCCTCGAGGGCTTCGACTTCGGCGTCGGCATGCTCCTCCCCTTCGTCGCCAAGGGCGACCGTGAGCGCACCCAGACCGTGCGCACGATCGGCCCCCACTGGGACGGCAACGAGGTGTGGCTGCTCACCGCTGGTGGCGCGACTTTCGCCGCGTTCCCCGAGTGGTACGCGACCATGTTCTCGGGCATGTACCTCGCCCTGTTCCTGATCCTCGTCTGCCTGATCATCCGCGTCATGGCTCTCGAGTGGCGCTCCAAGGTCGCCACCGAGAAGTGGCGTCACGCTTGGGACTGGGCGCACACGGTCAGCGCGTGGCTCGTCCCGATCCTGCTGGGCGTCGCTTTCGCGAACTTCGTCCAGGGTATGCGCATTGAGGTTGTTGACGTCGCCACCGGCACCGTCATCGACCCGACGCTGGTCAACCAGTCGCTGGCAAGCGCGACGCACCAGCTGACCGGCGGTTTCTTCTCGCTGCTCACGCCCTACACCATCCTGGGTGGTCTGGCCGTTATGGCCGTGTGCCTAGCTCACGGCGCGCAGTTCCTGGCACTGAAGACGACGGGCGAGGTCCGCGACCGCTCCAACGCGATTGCCGCACCCGCGACGATCGCCGCGACCGTCCTCGCCGCCGCCTGGCTCGTGTGGGGCCAGTTCGCCTACACGACAAACGTTCTGGCGTGGATCCCGCTCGTGGTCGCCGCGCTCGCGATCATCGTGTCGACGGCTCTGTCGCAGGCGTCGCTGCGTCGTGAGGGCTGGTCCTTCGTGGCCTCCTCCGTCGCGATCGCCGGCACTGTCGCGTGGGTGTTCGCGTCGATGGCTCCGGCCGTCCAGAAGTCCTCGATCAACCCGGCGTACTCGCTGACGATTGATCAGGCCTCCTCGACCCCGTCGACGCTGACCGTCATGACCATCGTGACCGTCTGCCTGCTGCCGATCGTCCTGGTCTACGTCTTCTGGTCCTACTGGATGTTCCGCGCTCGCGTGGGCGCCGAGGACGTTGAGACGCGCACCGGTCTGCTGCTCAAGAAGATCCGCGTGGGCGAAAACTTCTTCGCCAGCTGATCCTCGTATCACGACGCGCCCGGTCCCTCTGACAGGGGCCGGGCGCGTTTGTTGTCACGCCACGAGGATGGGGACCTTTGGCCCATGACGAGCCGTTTTAAGGCACAATAGGTACGTGCGTCCCTTTGATCCTCGCTTGTTGCGCTATGCCCGCTCGGCGCGCGGCCCCATCGCTGTGACGGCCCTCCTCGGCACGTTAACTGCGCTGTTGGTTCTCGCCCAGGCGCTTTTCATTTCCGCAGCTCTCTCCCCCGTTGTCTCGGGCACCGCGTCCCTCACCGACATCTGGCCCTATATTGCGGGTATCGCGGCCGTGTTCGCCTGCCGCGCGCTGATCGTCGCCGCCCGTGAAGCGGTGAGCACTCGCGCGGCCGCTGCCGCGGTCAGGGAGCTGCGCGGACGCGTCGTCGATGCGAGCGTCACTCTGGGGCCTCGCTGGAGGGCTACGAAAGGGGCAGAGACGACGACGCTGCTGTCGACCAGTCTCGAGGATCTGCGTCCCTACTTCGTGTCCTTCCTGCCCCAACTGGTCCTCGTCTGCACGGTGACCCCGGCGGCCCTCGGCGTCATTCTTCTGCTCGACTTCTGGTCCGCGCTCACCGCTCTCCTCGTCATCCCTCTGATCCCGATCTTCATGATTCTCATCGGGCGCTTTACGCAGGCTGCCTCGGAGGACAAGCTCGCGTCGATGAAGCGCCTGACTGCCCAGCTCCTCGACCTCATGTCGGGCCTGCCCACGCTGCGCGGTCTCGGCCGCGAAAAGGCACCGCGCACGCACCTGCATGCTCTGGGAGCTGCGAACACGAAGGCCACGATGGCCACGCTTCGCGTCGCATTCCTGTCGGGCGGCGTGCTCGAGTTCCTGACGACCCTGTCGGTGGCCCTCGTCGCCGTCGAGGTCGGTATGCGCCTCGTTTTCGGCGACATTTCACTGTTCCATGGCCTCGCCGTCATCATGCTCGCACCCGAGGTTTTCGAACCTCTGCGCCAGGTCGGCGCACAGTTCCACGCATCGGCGAACGGCGTGACGGCGTCGAAGGCCGCGTTCGACATCATCGAAGAGGCCGAGGCCGTGGCCTCCCCCGGAACCGACGTATGCCCCGACATGGCGCGCACCGACATCGTTCTCGATGGCCTCGGCATGCGCGCACGCGGCGCATGGGCACCGGCTCCAACGAGCGGCGTCATCGCGCCTGGCATCGTGACTGCGCTGTGCGGCCCCTCCGGCGCGGGGAAGTCGACGATCATTGCGTGCTTGCTGGCCGACATGACCCCGGACGCAGGCCGTGTCCTCCTGCGCCCCTCGGCCTCGTCCTCCGAGAGCGGGGAGTCCGTCCTGTCGGATATCGATCCTGCCGCCTGGCGTCGCCAGATCTCGTGGGTGCCTCAATCCCCCACTCTGGTTCCGGGTACGATTCTGGACAACATGGGCGATCTGCCGCTCGACGACCTGAACGATGCGGCAGCGGCCACCGGCTTCGATGACGTCTTGGCCAGCGCCCCCGACGGGTGGAATACCGCCATCGGCTCCGGCGGCGTCGGCCTGTCCGTTGGCCAGCGCCAGCGCCTCGCTCTCACGCGCGCCCTGGCCGCGCACTCCCAGGTCGTCATCCTCGACGAGCCCACCGCACACCTCGATGCTGTCAGCGAAGAAACCGTTGTGCGGGCCATCGATGCGATGCGGGACTCAGGACGAACAGTCATCGTCATCGCCCACCGCGCAGCCATGATGGAGGCCGCGGATGCCGTCATCGACGTTCGCTCAGCCGCTGACGAGGAGGCACGCGCATGAAGCTCTTTTTGAACCGCTCCGAGTCGGTGGCCCTGCGCCGATGCCTCTCCATGCTCCAGGTCTCGCGGTCGGGCTTCGCTCTGTCGTTGCTTCTCGGCGTCACCGCCCTCGGCGCCGCGATCGCTCTCGGTGGCACCGCTGCCTGGCTCATCGCACGCGCCTCCCAGCAACCCCCGGTGCTTTACTTGACGGTCGCCGCTACCTCGGTCCGCCTCTTCGGTGTCTCGCGCGCCCTCGCACGCTACCTGTCGCGCCTTGCCTCCCACAAGGTGGCGCTGACGGGCATGGACAACCTGCGTAACAACCTCTACGACGAGTTGGCTGCGGCCCCAGGAACGAAGCTCTCGACGCTGCGCCGAGGCGATCTCATGACCCGCGCTGGAGCCGACGTCGACGAGGTTGGCAACGTCGTCGTCAAGACTCTCCTACCCGCCCTCGTCTCGGCGATCGTCGGCGTGGGCACGGTCGGTGTCATCACCATCATCTCGCCGGCAGCCGGCATCATCCTCGCTCTGAGCCTCGTCGTCTCGGGCATCATTGCCCCGGCCCTCATCGCCCGCTCAGTGCGCCTGGCCGAGAGCCAGGGAGCAGATGCGCGCACCGACATCGCGGCGACCTCGCTCGCGATCCTTGAGGGAGCCACCGAGCTGTCCATGGCGGGCACGCTGGAGCGCGCACGCCACTCTCTGGACCGTGCTGAAGGCGAGCTTAGCGCCGCTCTGGCCCGCTCGTCCCGACTGTCCGCGTTTGCTCGCGGCCTCGACGTGTGCGCGATGGGCGTCGCCGTCATCGGCGCGCTCCTGATCGGGATCCCGCAGACAACCTCGGGAGCCCTCGCTCAGGTCCTCCTGGCCGTCATCGTCCTCGTCCCTCTGTCTTCCTTCGAGGGCGTCGCCGAGCTGACGCCCGCCGCCGCCCAGCTCGTGCGCAGCGCCCAGGCCGCGACGCGCATCTGCTCACTCCTGGACGAGAAGGCTCCCGCACAGCCCCACGATGTTCCGGAAGGCCCCACCGTCATCGAGGCGCGCGATCTCGCCATCGGCTGGCCGAGTGGCCCCACCCTTGTGACTGGTATTTCGCTGACACTGCGCCCAGGATCGTCCCTTGCGATTGTCGGCCCCTCGGGCATCGGCAAGACGACGCTGCTGGCGACCCTCACGGGTATCATCCCGCCCAAGTCGGGCAGTGCTCTCATCAACGGTGTTCCCGCGTGGGGAGCCGATCGTGACCAGCTCACCTCGCGCATCACGATGACAGCGGAGGACGCTCACGTCTTCGCCACCACCATCTACGAAAACCTGCGGGTTGCCCGCGCATCTCTCACCCGGGACGAGGCCTCGGAGCTCCTCGCCCGAGCCGGCCTCGCGCAGTGGGTCAAGTCCCTGCCTGATGGCCTCGACACCGTGATCGGCTCCGGAGGCACGACAGTGTCCGGTGGCGAGCGTCGCCGCCTTCTCATGGCCAGGGCTCTCGCCGCTCCCGCCCCGATCATGGCTGTCGACGAGGCCTCCGAGCACCTCGATGCGGCGACGGCCGACCGCCTCATGGAAACGTTGCTGACGCGCTCGCCCGACCGGGCTACCCTGGTGGTCACCCACCGCTTGAGCGCCCTGGACCAGGCCGACCAGGTCATCGTCTTGGCAGCCCCCGATCCCGGCCAGTGCGCGACGATCGCCGCGCGCGGCACACACGACGAGGTCCTGCAGGCCCTTCCCACCTACCGGTGGGCCCTCGACCAGGAGGAACAATGAGCACCGACGCCACTGACTTCACGCTGCTGAAAGCGGCCCTGGACCTCACCAGCTCCCTGGATCTAAAGGCCGGCCTGCAGAACTTCGTGGACCAGGCCTGCGCTTTGACCTCCTCTCCGCACGCCACGCTCTCGGTCCTGGACACGTGGGGGGCCACCACCCTGCAGCTCGAGTTCCACGAGCCCGGTCCAATCCCGCAGGTCCCCGAACCTCTCATGACGGCAATCCCCGCGAGCGAGCCGCTCCTCGTCAACTCGCCGTCGGATGCACCCGACCTCGATCTGCCGGAGACCACTCCCCCGTTCCTGGGCGTCTCAATCCTCGTGCACGAGCAGGTCTACGGTCGCCTCTACCTGTGCGGTAAGGCGGGCGGGTATTCATCCGCCGATGCTGCTGTCCTCAGCGCACTCGCGCCCGCCGCCGGCATCGCCGTCGAAAACGCGCACCTGTACGCGGACTCGAAGCGCACCGAACGGTGGATCAGCGCCTCTCAGTCGCTGACGACCACCATGCTGGAGGGTGCCGATGAGGAGGAGGCGCTCGAGCTCATTGCCAAGACCGTGCGCGAAGTGTCCCACGCGGACACCGCCATCATCGTCCTGCAGTCCGTGGGCGACACCTGGGCAGCCGAAATCGTCGACGGCAAGAACGCCTCCAGCCTGCTGGGCATCACATTCCCACCCGAGGGCCGCGCGATGAGCGTGTTGCACGAGGGTACCGGCATGATCGTGGACTCGATGTCACGCGCGCAGACGATGCGCGTCCCCCAGCTTGCGGCCTTCGGATCGGCCCTCTACGCACCCCTGCGGTCACGCGGCGTGTCTTCCGGTGTCCTCATTCTGCTGCGTCAGATCGGCGCACCCGAGTTCGACAGCTCCGAGCTCTCGCTCGCTGAATCACTCGCTTCTCAGGCCACGCTCGCCCTCGAGCTCGCGTCGGCTCGCCACGCGCAGGACGTGGCCGCTCTGCTGGACGAGCGCGACCGCATCGGACGAGACCTCCACGACTTTGCCATCCAGCAGCTGTTTGCGACCGGAATGGCCCTGGATGCGGCCAAGCAGAAGGTCGCTGCGGGCCAGACGGACCCGGCTGCCCTCGAGTCCCTCATCGATTCCTCGCTTGCATCGATTGACGAGGCCGTGCGTCAGATCCGCACGATCGTGCACAACCTGCGCGAACGCGACAAAGCCGTTGGCCTGGTGGAGAGAATCCGCCGTGAATCGTCGCTCACGCGCTCCGCCCTGGGCTTCGCCCCTTCGCTGCTCATCACACTCGACGGCGATGCCATCAACTCAGACTTGGATAACGAGCTCGTCGTCATCGACGAGTTCGACGGTCGCGTCGACCCGGACCTGTCCGACGACGTCGTCGCGATTGTCCGCGAAGGTCTGTCGAATATCGCCCGCCACGCGCACGCGACCGCGGCGGCCGTGTGCGTCGATGTGTCGGGGCGTGGAAAGTCGGGGCGCGTGCGCATCACGATCACCGACGACGGACGAGGCATCGATCCGTCCCGCACCCGAAACTCCGGCTTGGCAAACATGGCGGAGCGCGCGCGACGCCACCGCGGCTCATTTGATACCGACAGCGGCGAGGCCGGGGTCGGCACCCAGATCCGGTGGATCGCTCCACTTGAAGGCTGACGCGCCACAGGCGCACAACACGACGGTGGGGGTGGATGTTCCGATTGGAACTCCACCCCCACCGCGTGCAGACGGGAGTTGTTATCTCCCGGCTCTCAGCTGAGCATCAGCCCAGCCATCGTCCGTCGCTCCCGAAGGTGTACCAGCGCCAGCCAATCCAGTGGCCGCCCGTGTACATGTCGCCTCCGGTCCCGAAGTAGTACCAGACGCCACCGATCTGCTGCCAGCCGGTGACCATCTGGCCCGAGGCTCCGAAGTAGTACCAGGTGCTTCCCAGCGGCTTCCATCCGATCGTCATAGCTCCACTGTCGCTCATCAGGTACCAATGCGAGCCCATCTGAAGCCAGCCGGTGTGCATCGCGCCGGACGGATCCAGGTAGTACCAGGCACCGCCCGTGTAAAGCCAACCGGTGGCCATGACGCCGTTGGAGGCGAAGAAGAACCACTTGTCTCCCACCATCTGCCAGCCGGTGACCATCGCGCCGGTCTCGGGCATGAGGTAGAACCAGGAACCTCCGAGGTTGACCCATCCGGTGACCTGGGCTCCTGCGCCGTTGTGGTAGCGCCACGCGCCATCCCAGTAGACCCAGCCGGTCAGCATATAGCCGTTCTGGTCGAAGCGGTACACGTTGCCACCGAGCGTGAGGGTCTCGTTCTTGGCGTAGCCGCCGGCGCTGATCTTCCACCACCATCCGGCACCGTCATTCATCCAGGTGCCCACCGTGTGATCGGGCGTGGGTGCGGGGTCCGGGGTCGGATCGGGCGTCGGCGCGGGGTCCGGAGTCGGATCAGGCGTGGG
>JAHACW010000080.1 GCA_018375675.1 Actinomyces sp.
GGTCTGCGTATCGACCTGCTCGCGCGCAAGCATGTCGGTCACGTCGGAGATCTTCTTGCGCAGCGGCTGCGGGTCGATGCCGTGTTCCTTGTTATAGGCGATCTGGATCTCGCGGCGACGCATCGTCTCCGAGATGGCCTCGTTCATCGAATCTGTCATGTTGTCCGCGTACATGTGGACCTCGCCGGACACGTTTCGGGCCGCGCGACCGATCGTCTGAATGAGCGAGCGAGTCGAGCGCAGGAAGCCTTCCTTGTCCGCATCGAGGATCGACACGAGAGAGACCTCGGGCAGGTCCAGGCCCTCACGCAGCAGGTTGATGCCGACGAGCACGTCGAACGTGCCCAGGCGCAGCTCGCGCAGCAGCTCGACGCGGCGCAGAGTGTCGACGTCGGAGTGCAGGTATTCAACCTTGACGCCGCGCTCGGCGAGGTAGGTCGTCAGCTCCTCGGCCATCTTCTTCGTCAAGGTAGTGACGAGGACACGCTCGTCGCGTTCAACGCGCACACGCACCTGTTCGAGGAGATCGTCGATCTGCCCCTCGGTGGGCTTGACGACGACAAGCGGGTCAACAAGGCCAGTCGGGCGAATGATCTGCTCGACGACGCCGTCGGAGCGGTCGAGCTCGTAGGGGCCGGGGGTCGCGGACAGGTAGACGGTCTGGCCGATGCGCTGGGTGAACTCGTCCCACTTGAGCGGACGGTTGTCCATCGCGGAGGGCAGGCGGAAGCCGTAGTCGACGAGGGTGCGCTTTCGCGACATGTCTCCCTCGAACATCGCGCCGATCTGGGGCACGGTCACGTGCGACTCGTCGATAATGAGTAGGAAGTCGTCCGGGAAATAGTCCAGCAGCGTGTGCGGAGGCGTGCCGGGTCCGCGCCCGTCGATGTGGCGCGAGTAGTTCTCGACACCCGAACACGAGCCGATTTCCTTAAGCATTTCGAGGTCGAAAGTCGTGCGCATGCGCAGGCGCTGCTCCTCGAGCAGCTTATTCTGGCCACGGAACCACGCGAGGCGATCGTCGAGCTCGTCCTCGATGGAGGCGATCGCCTTCTTCATGCGCTCCTCGCCCGCCACATAGTGCGAGGCCGGGAAAAGGTACGTGTGGTCCACGTGATCGATGACGTCGCCGGTCAGCGGATGCAGAACCGCGAGAGACTCGATCTCGTCACCGAACATCTCGATGCGGATCGCGAGCTCCTCGTACACGGGGATGATCTCGATCGTGTCTCCGCGCACGCGGAAGGTACCGCGCGTAAAGGCCATGTCGTTACGCACGTACTGCATCGCGACGAAGCGGCGCAGGAGCGCATCGCGGTCAATGATCATGCCACGCTCGAGCTCGATCATGCGGGCCACGTATTCCTCGGGCGTGCCGAGGCCGTAGATGCACGACACCGAGGAGACGACGACCGTGTCGCGCCTCGTGAGCAGCGAGTTCGTGGCACTGTGGCGCAGCCGCTCGACCTCGTCGTTGATCGAGGAGTCCTTCTCGATGAAGGTGTCCGTCTGGGGAACGTAGGCCTCGGGCTGGTAGTAGTCGTAGTAGGAGACGAAGTACTCGACGGCGTTGCCCGGCAGCAGCTCGCGGAACTCGGCCGCGAGCTGGGCGGCGAGCGTCTTGTTCGGCTCAAGGACCAGAGCGGGACGCTGCAGCTCCTCAATCAGCCAGGCCGTGGTAGCGCTCTTACCCGTGCCCGTCGCACCCATGAGGACGACGTCCTGTTCGCCGTCTCGGATGCGCGCAGCCAGCTCCCGGATCGCCTTGGGCTGGTCGCCCGACGGTGTGTAGGGAGAGATAACCTCGAAAGGCTTATTCTGGCGGGTCACGACGTTATTACTCACGCTCCTACGCTACCGTCCAGGCACACGAGCTGCGCGCACAAAACGCACGGGTTCGCGACGAGCGTGGAGCGCCCCGGCCTCGTCAATCAGTGACGGCACTCCGGGGTCAGCCAGCACTCATAGACGAGGCGCGCGACTTCCTCGAGGTCGTCGGCACTCCCCTCGTTCTCAATCCAGATTGAGGCGATGGCTCGACGCTCCTCGGACGAGGCCTGGGCGCGGATTCGTGCACGCGCGTCCTCGGGCGCCACTCCCCTGCCCTCCAGGCGCTTGACGCGTTCCTCGACGGGTGCGTCCACGATGACGACCGCGTCGAAGCGATCCGCGTGGTCCCCTTCGATAAGAAGCGGAATGTCGTAGACCGCAAGGCTCCCCTCCGGGGCTCCGCGCAGGATCGACCACGCGCGCGCCTCAATGACGGGGTGGGTAATGGCATTGAGCCGAGCGACGCGTTCGTCGGCTCCTTCGCCTCCGAAAACCCGGGAGGCCAGGAGTGCCCGGTCCAGGCTCCCATCCTCCCTCAGCAGGTCATCCCCAAAGGCGCGCGCGACCTCGCTCAGTGTCGGCTCGCCCGGTTCGAGGATTTGCCGTGCGATAGCATCGGCGTCCGCAGTCACCGCACCCCGAGATGCGAAGACACGCGTCACTGAGGATTTACCGGAACCGATGCCCCCGCTGACCGCAATAATTCGGCGCGGTCCCTGCGTGTGAGGCGCGCCAATCGGACGAATGAGGGTCGCCGTGCAAGCCCCGCAACTCAGAGTCGTATTCACACCCACAGGGTAGCCCGCCAATTGTTGCTTTTTGTGGTCGTCATGCAAGAATTGGGGCTGTTATAGAACCCACACCATCGAGTGAGTAGCAGTGACGCAGACAGTCAATGACGATTCAGCTGGACGCTCAAGCAGCACCGCCGTCCTCATCGCGACCTCTCTGACGCTTTTCTCTATGTTTTTCGGAGCAGGTAACCTGATTTTCCCGCCGATCATGGGCGCGTCCGCGGGAACGAACTTCGCTCCCGCGATGATCGGGTTCCTCATTGGCGGCGTCGCACTGCCCGTCATCTCCATCATCACGATCGCTCTGTCGGGCACCGACATGCGCGACCTCGTGAGCCGCGCCGGCAAGTCCTTCGGGATCGTCTTTTCCGTCATGGTGTACCTGTCGATCGGTGCTTTCTACGCGCTCCCGCGTACGGGCGCAGTGTCTTTCTCAACCGCCGTCGCCCCGATCATCGGCACGAAGTCGCTGACCGCTTCGATCATCTTCAGCTTCATTTTCTTCGGCATCGCCTTCTACCTGTGCTGGAATCCCGGCACAATCATCGACAACCTCGGCAAGATCCTCACCCCAATCCTGCTCGGGCTTCTCGTCCTCCTCGTCTTCCTATGCCTGGCGTCGCTGCCGGCTTCGCATGACGCTCCGACCGGCGAGTACGCTGCCACGCCCCTGGCCGCGGGCCTCCTCGAGGGCTACATGACGATGGACTCAATCGCGGCTCTGGCATTCGGCATCATCGTTGTCACGTCGCTCGGACACACCGGGGGCGGTATCGGGGCGAAGGTCGTGCGCCGCACGTCGACGGCGGCCATCATCGCGGGGTCCCTACTTGCGGTCGTCTACGTGGGCCTGGGACTCATCGGGCACGTGATCCCGAATGCTCAGAGCTACAGCGACGGCGCGACGCTGCTCGCGGATGCCGCCCAGATGACGATGGGCTGGCCCGGACAAATCGTTTTTGGTCTCATCGTGCTGACGGCCTGCATGACGACGGCGGTCGGCTTGATTGCAGCAACCTCTGAATTTTTCCACCGCCTGCTCCCAGCCATTTCGTACCGCGCATGGATGATCGTCTTCACGATCATCTCCTTCGTGCTGGCATCGGCGGGACTGAGCTCGGTGCTCGCCATCGCGGTACCGATCATCACGTTCCTCTACCCCATCGCAATCACCATCGTCTTCCTGACAATCGCGACCCACCCGCTGCGTCTGGCCACCCCGGCGCTGTGGGCGTTCCGCCTGGGCACATGGATGGCGGCGGCGTGGTCGGCTGCGACGACGCTGGTGCACGTCGGCGTTTACCCCGAGCACATCAATTCTGTGCTCATGTGGAGCCCGCTCCAGGCGAACCAGCTTGGCTGGATCCTCCCTACGGTCATCGCGGCGGCGATCGGCGCGTGCATCGACGTGGCAGTTATCAAGCGTTCGGCTGCCTAGTAACAGCGTCTGAAGAGCCCGCGGGCGGCCGGGGCCTCCGGCGCCCGGAACACCCGTGGGGCTACAAGCAGCCCCGCCCCAAAGTTCAGGCAACGGGCATATGAAACAGGTGCCGCCTCTGCAGGCGGCGATCACCAGAAATTTGAAACCCCGGACACCGCTGCTCGCCCCTGAACAGCAGCAGTTGAAACCGACAACACCTCTGCAACCGAATAACGCACTAAAAACACCCATTTCGAACCCGCAAAGGCGATAGTGGTTTCAACTGGCCCACCGCACAGGCCCGCAAAGGAGACGAGGGTTTCAATCCGACACAAGAAGACACGAGCAAAGGTTCCACCGGTTTCAAGCCCACACGGGCACAAGCGAGCAAAGGCGACAGCAGTTTCACGCGAAAGATCTGCGACACCCGTGCGCAGCCATATGACCGCTCCCCAGAATAATCGCATGCAATTGGATTGGGCGACATTGCGAGATTGTCTGAAATCGTTGCAATTCCAATGTTGTGAGTTCATGGTCCGAAAGAGTCGTGGGGGAATTGCATGCGACATTGGGGGAGCTCAGCAGCGACGTGAGTAAAGGCCGAGGCGAGGCCTGCGGGGTCTGGCCGAACACCGAGCCGCCGCACCCAGCCACACACCAGGCCCCACAGGTGTGGAGGGCGCCGGAGGGACCGGAGGGCACGGGCGGGCTTCGAGGCGCGGCGCCGAACGAAGTGAGGCCGCCTAGCCTCGCGGGCGGCCGGGTCATTCCCAGCGCCGCCCGATTGGAGGCCGCCGCGAGGCCTGCGGGGCCTGGCTGCGGTGCCCGTGGGCGGTGGCGGGGCCTGGCCGGGCTTCGAGGCGCGGCGCCGAACGAAGTGAGGCCGCCTAGCCTCGCGGGCGGGCAGGCCTCGCGGCGGCCGGAGATCAGGCGGCGACGCAATCAGACAAACGCAATCAGACAAAAAAGTGGTGGCCCCCAGGAAAACCTGGGGACCACCACTCGTGCGTTCACTGACGTGAACTGACGAGTCGAAGCTCAGTCAGAAAGACTGGTTCAGTTGTTCGTCAGCTTCTCACGCAGCGCGGCCAGGGCCTCGTCGGAAGCAAGGGTGCCCTCGTTGTCGACCGGGGTCGAGTAAGAGGCCTGCTCCTCGATGGAGGGAGCCGCTTCGGCGTCCTCTTCGAGGGCCTTGCGGACCTGAGCCTTGTGGGCCTCCCAGCGGGCCTGAGCCTCGGCGTACTGGGCTTCCCAAGCCTCGCGCTGGGCGTCGAAGCCTTCCATCCACTCCTGGGTCTCCGGATCGAAGCCCTCGGGGTACTTGTAGTTGCCGTTCTCGTCGTACTCAGCGGCCATGCCGTAGAGCGAGGGATCGAACTCTTCGGAGGTCGGATCCACGCCCTCGTTGGCCTGCTTGAGGGACAGGGAGATGCGGCGACGCTCGAGGTCGATGTCGATGACCTTGACGAAGACCTCTTCGCCAACCTTGACGACCTGGTCCGGCAGCTCAACGTGACGCTGAGCCAGCTCGGAGATGTGGACGAGGCCCTCGATGCCGTCCTCGACGCGGACGAACGCGCCGAAGGGAACCAGCTTGGTGACCTTGCCGGGCACAACCTGGCCGATGGCGTGGGTGCGGGCGAATGCCTGCCACGGATCTTCCTGGGTGGCCTTGAGCGACAGGGAGACGCGCTCGCGATCCATGTCGACGTCGAGAACCTCGACGGTGACTTCCTGGCCAACCTCGACGACCTCGGACGGGTGGTCGATGTGCTTCCAGGACAGCTCGGAGACGTGAACCAGGCCGTCGACACCACCAAGATCGACGAACGCGCCGAAGTTGACGATGGAGGAAACGACGCCGGAGCGCACCTGGCCCTTCTGCAGGGTGTGCAGGAAGTTCGTGCGGACCTCGGACTGGGTCTGCTCGAGCCATGCGCGGCGGGACAGGACCACGTTGTTGCGGTTCTTGTCGAGCTCGATGATCTTCGCTTCGATCTCGCGACCGATGTAGGGGGCGAGGTCGCGGACGCGACGCATCTCGACGAGGGAGGCGGGCAGGAAGCCACGCAGGCCGATGTCGAGGATCAGGCCGCCCTTGACGACCTCGATGACGGTACCGGTAACGACACCGTCCTCTTCCTTGACCTTCTCGATCTGGCCCCACGCGCGCTCGTACTGCGCACGCTTCTTCGACAGGAGGAGGCGGCCTTCCTTGTCTTCCTTCTGGAGGACGAGCGCCTCGATCTGGTCGCCCACGGCGACAACGTCGTCGGGGTTGACGTCGTGCTTGATGGACAGCTCGCGAGAGAGGATGACGCCCTCGGTCTTGTAGCCGATGTCAAGGAGGACCTCGTCGTGGTCGACCTTGACGACAGTGCCCTCGACGATGTCGCCATCGTTGAAGTACTTGATGGTCTCGTCGATGGCTGCGATCAGGTCTGCTTCCGAACCAATGTCGTTGATAGCGACCTGCGGCGTGTTGGTGGTCATGTAGTAGTTTCTCCGAAACGGACTGGATAGTAGATGGACAGTTCCGGCGTCCCGAGACGAATGCGGATGCACTCGTCCCCAGACACCGTGAATCAGTTTAGCAGCCTTTGACCGGCAAATGTGACGAATTTGGCGACACTTTCCGTGGCGTGCGTCGCGTCGTCCCGCCGATCAGTGAGCCGCGA
>JAHACW010000081.1 GCA_018375675.1 Actinomyces sp.
GGCACGCATAACGCGTGCCACCCCTCATGTGTGTAAATTGAATTGCGGGCGCGCCTTTCAGCGCGCCCGCAATTGCGTCACGAATCAGGCGTGTGCCTTGCGGTAGGCCTCAACGATCGGAGCGGGAATACGACCGCGATCGGACAGCTCGAGTCCCTCTTCCTTTGCCCAGGCGCGGATCTTCACATTCTCCAGGCGCTGCGTGGGGTTGCCGGCGTTGCCACGGCGGCGGGTCGAGCCCACCTTGCGGCCAGCCTTAATGTAGGGCTGAATGGCCTCGGCAAATTCCTCGAAATGCTCGCGGCTCAGATCAATTTCGTACGACGCGCCATTAAAGGCAAAGCGCACGGTCTGATCGGCGGGGGTGCCGTCGAAGTCGTCGACAACTTCGACAATCTTCTTCGTCTTTTTCATGTATTCATTCCTCTCGAAGGATTTGGATTCTCTGATGAGTTCAGATGCTTATTGCGCTGCAATTAGAGTAACGCAATTTAAACAATTCAGATCATTCGATCATTCATTCTGAGAACGTGACGTGCGCTGCACCGATTTATACCTGGGTCAAATTGAAAGTTATACTCGTAGGCAGCCCGAGGCCGATTCGACCTCACCCAGAAGCATCGAACGAGGAGACCCCGTGAGCCGAGCACACCACCCCCGAGCGGCGGCCTGGGAGCTCTACTTCACAACGACGGCTCGCCTCACCGAGCGCATCGAAGCCGCCCTCAAGTGCCAGGCCGGTCTGTCGATGCCCGAATACTCCGTGCTCCTCATGACCGACCGCGCCGGCGAGGAAGGCGTGCGCCCCTCCCGCCTGGCCCACCAGGTCGTCTTCTCGCGCTCGCGCCTCACTCACACGATGAAGCGCCTTGAATCCCGAGGCCTCATCGAACGCCGCCCATGCGAAGGCGACGGCCGCGGAGGCCTCGTCTCCCTGACGCCAGCCGGCAAGACCCTCTTCGACGAGGCCGCCCTGGTCCAGCGCGACGTCATCCGCCGCCTCTTCCTCAACGACATCACGCCCGAGGAGATCGACATGCTCACCGGCCTGTTCTCGCGCGTGAGCGAGCGCCTCGACTCCGACACGCCATGTCCGTGAGCACGCGCCGGCTCGCGGTCGCAACGCTCCTCACCGGGGTGATTGCCGGCCTTGTTGGCCTGGCGTGCAAGCACATTCTCCACTGGATCCAGGTGCTCGCCTGGGATATGCACTCGGGCACGCTACTGGAGGCCGCGAGCGCTGCCTCCCCCACCCGGCGCGTCGTCGTTCTCACCCTCGGCGGGTTGATCGGCGCACTTTCCTGGTTCCTGCTGTTCCGCCGCGATAAGGCCATCACCTCCGTGTCGGCCGCGGTCGACGGCACACCCATGCCTCCCCTGCGTGCTTCCTGGCATGCCCTCACTCAGATCATCATCGTGAGCCTGGGAGCATCCGTCGGACGCGAGGTCGCACCGCGCGAAATGGCCGCCGCCTTCAGCGCGGCCGTCGCCGACCGGCTCGGCCTCACCCCCGAGGATCGCCGCATCATCGTCGCCTGCGCGGCGGGCGCGGGCCTGGCCGCCGTCTACTCGATCCCCCTGTCGGGCGCGATCTACACGCTCGAGATCCTCCTCGTCTCCCGCTCGGGGCGAGCCGTTGCGCCCGCGTTTCTCACCTCGGGCCTCGCCGTCCTCGTCTCCACGGGATTCACGAGGCCGGAGGCCTTCTATGCGGTTCCCACCCTCACGCCGTCGCTGTCCCTGACCGTCTTCGCCACGATCACCGGACCGCTGTTCGGCGCCGCGGGATGGGCATTCAAGAAGGCCGTGGCGCGGATCAGCGCCGATCGTCCGCGCGACTGGCGCGTACTCGTGGCACTCCCCATCGCTTCTTTCCTCGTCGGTGTGACATCCGTGTGGGTACCGTCCGTCGTGGGCAACGGACAGGCCAGCGCACAGACGCAATTCGATGCGACGTGGGCTACCGGCATGGGGCTCGCGTTCGCTCTCCTGGTACTCCTGGCGAAGACCGCGACGACGCTCCTGACAATCCGCGCGGGAGGCTGGGGCGGCGTCCTCACCCCCGCAGTCGCTCTCGGCGCGGGACTGGGGGCCGTCATCGGGCTGCCGTGGGCAACCGCGTGGCCAGGGTCGGAAGTGGCGGCCTTCGCCTTCCTCGGCGCGGCAGCGTTCCTTGGCGCCTCCATGAAGGCGCCCTTCACGGGGCTGATCCTGGTTATCGAGTTCACCGGCCAGGGCCCGACGATCCTCGTGCCCGCGGCCCTCGCCGTCGGCGGCGCCACCGCGGCTGCGACCTGGCTGAGCCGCCGGGCTTCACTGGGCCGTCAAGCCCGCTGACCTGCCGGACCCACCCCTAACCGCGCGTCACCGCACGGGGCACCCCGGCCTCGTCCCCACCCTCAAAGTCGCATGCAATTCCATCACCAGTACTTCAAGGTCTTAAGTTACAGCCCCGGAATTGCAACGTTTTCGAACACAATCAAAAACTGACCACATTAAATTACCTGCGAGATTTGTGGGGAACCCGAGACGTCGGAGCGACACCAGAGAGACGCCAGAGAAACGCCAGAGAAACGCCAGAGAGGCGTCAGATCTGCGCGAGCGCCTGATCCAAGTCCGCAATGAGATCGTTTGCGTCCTCCAGGCCGACTGCGAGGCGCAGGAGCGTGCCGGGCACTCCACCCACGCCGCCCACGCGCGTCGAGTGGGTCATGATCGCCGGGTGCTCGATGAGGGACTCCGGCGCGCCCAGGGACGCAGCCAGAGCGAAGATGCGCGTGCGCGTCGTCAGTTCGATCGCCGCCTCCTCGGTGGCGACCTGGAACGAAAGCACACCTCCCACGCCGGCCGGGTTCTGTGTTCGCGCCAGCTCGTAGCCCGGGTCCGAGGCCAGCCCCGGATAGTGGACGGCCGTGACCTTCGGGTGGGCGGCCAGGAACTCGGCAACCTTCTGCGCGTTCACGCAGTGACGCTCCACGCGCAGGGCCAGCGTCTTGAGGCCACGGTGGGCCAGGTACGTGTCGCGCGGAGAAGGCACATGTCCGAGGGCCATCTGCAGCTTGACGGCCTCGGCGGCGCCGTCGCGCTCGCCGAAGAAGGGCTCGACATGCGCGGGCAGCTCCAGGCCATCACGCAGGATGAACGCGCCGCCGACCACGTCGGAGTGGCCGCCCACGTACTTGGTCGTCGAATGCACGACGACGTCCGCGCCCAGCTCGAGGGGACGCTGTAGGACCGGCGTCGCGAACGTGTTGTCCACAATCAGCAGGCCCCCCACCTCGTGCGTGAGGGCCGCAATCGCTGCGATATCCGTGACCAGCAGGA
This sequence comes from Actinomyces sp., assembly GCA_018375675.1. Lineage (GTDB taxonomy): Bacteria > Actinomycetota > Actinomycetes > Actinomycetales > Actinomycetaceae > Pauljensenia. The sequence continues at coordinate 3,325 of JAHACW010000081.1, forward strand.
ACGGGTTCGAGGGCGTCTCCACCCACACGATCTGCGGGCGCGACCCGCGAATCACGCGCTCGGCCTCGGCCAGGTCGGTGAGGTCCACGGCCTCGGAGGTGATGCCCTCGGCGGGCTTGATGACGCTGAGGAGCTTGTGGGTGCCGCCGTACACGTCTGTCGAATGCACGATGTGGTCGCCGGGGCGCGCCAGCAGGCGGATCACCGTGTCCTCGGCGCTCATGCCCGACGGGAACGCGAAGCCGTGCGTCGCCCCCTCCAGGGCCGCGAGCGCGCCCGCGAACGCGTTGGTCGTCGGGTTGCCGCAGCGCCCGTACTCATAGCCTTCTCGCAGCTCGCCGGGCCGATCCTGCACGAACGTCGATGCGACGTGAATCGGGGGTACCACGTCACCAGTGATGGGGTCGGGGTCGAACCCGGCGTGGATGGCCAGCGTGGAGAAGGTCGTACAGTCAGGCGTGCTCATGCCTCCACGCTACGAGGCCGGGGCCGCATCCGCCGGAGGGTTTCGTCCGGCGGTCAATTGTGACAGCGCGCGCCTACACCCAGCCGGCCAGTGCGATGCGCGCCTGCTCCTCCAGGGACGCAACCGCGCCCTCGGAGTCATTGCCCCACGGCACGTAGTGGAAGTCCCCTCCCCCGGCCTCGACGAAGGTCTCGCGGTTGAGCTGGTCGATCTCCTCGAGCGTCTCCAGGCAATCCGCCATGAAGCCCGGGCAGATGACGTCCACGCGCGGGCACTTCGCGGCGCCCAGCTCGGCCATCTCCTCGATCGTCTGCGGGCCCAGCCACTCGGCGCGCCCGAACACGGACTGGAAGGTTGCCGTCAGGGACCCCATCGCCAGGCCCAGGCGCGACTCGAGGGCGGCGACCGTGTGACGGCACTCGGCGCGATAGGGGTCCCCGGCCTCGTCCATGGCGACCGGGATCGAATGGAAGGACACGACGACGCGGTCCCCCGTCAGGAAGTTCGGACGTCCCACGCGCTCCCAATGGCGCTCGAGGGCGGTCGCGAGCGCCTCGATGTATGCGGGGGCGGCGGGGAAGGAGCGGTGCAGGCGCAGCTCGAATCCGTCGCGGTTGCGGCCGATCCACTGGGCGACCGCGTCGTTGATCGTCGCCACCGTCGAGGCCGCGTACTGCGGGTAGGCCGGCAGGATCGCCACACGGCGCACACCCTGCGCATGCAGGCGATCCAGGACCGAGCCAATCGAGGGCTGACCGTAGCGCATCGCGACCTCGACGCGCACGCCCGGCAGGCGCTCGCCGAGGAGGCGGGCCTGCTCGCGGGTGTAGTGCATGAGCGGCGACCCCTGGTCCATCCAGATGCTGCGGTACTTGTGGGAGACCTCGCGCGGGCGCACGCGCAGGATGATGCCCTCCAGGATGGGCTTCCACAGGAGCGGGCTCATCTCAATGACGCGGCGGTCGGAGAGGAACTCACGCAGGAATGCGCGCACCGGGCCGGGCTCAGGGGCGGTCGGAGTCCCCAGGTTGACGAGGACGAGGGCGGGCTGCGCCTCGCCCTGCTGCGCGTCGCCGGAGGTGGGTGCGGTACCTGCTGTGTCCTGGGAATTCGTCACGCCACCAGCCTAATGTTGACTCTCCCCCGTGTCGCTGACGCGGTGTCACCTCCCGGGGCCTGCGCGCTTCGGGCATTGCCGAAGCCTTGCGGCGGCCTTTAATCCCCAATAAGGCCCACGCCCCTCGCGCCCACAGACAAGGGTGCCCCGCCTGTGACAGGCGGGGCACCCCGACGTTATTTAAGCGAGCCCGCTTGGCTCACTTCCTCCCGGCGGAGGTGTGCGGCTCAGGCCTGGCCGTTCTGCGAACGGATGAACCACGCCTGCTGCTCGAAGCGACGGATGTAGTCGTTGAGGATGTCAGCGGAGGCGGAGTCCTCGGCGTCGACCTTCTCGTGCACGTCGCGCATGGTGCCAACGGTCGCGTTGATGGCGGCGACGGCGAGCTCCTCGGCGTCAGTGGTCTTGATGATCGTCTCGGGGACGGTCGGGAGGGTGTTGCGCTGGGCGACGACCTCGGGCAGGCCGTTGGGGACGACCTGGAGGGCGCGCATACGCTCGGCGATCTCGTCGGAGGCCTCGCGGGCGATGTCCACGACCGTGTCGAGGTAGAGGTGCAGCGAGCGGAAGCCCTCGCCGGTGATGTTCCAGTGCAGCTGCTTGCCCACGAGGGACAGAGCGGTCACGTCGGTGAGGACCTTCTGCAGGTTGCCTGCGAGAACGTCGGAAGCCTTGAAGCCGGTGGACTCAACGGTCATGTTGTTTCTCCTATGCATGTGTATTCGGTACGGGGCTCACCCTTGTGGGGCTGTGCCCTTCAGACACATCTATCTTGGTCCTTTAGTCCTGCGATTTCTAGTGCTAACAGCCCTTTAGTCAAATGTTTCACTATCTCGTTGCTGTCAGGGAATAATCCTCGGATTTCAGCGTTTTAACATCATTGACGCTTTCATTTTTCGACTCAGGTTCGCCTTACCAATCTTGCCCGAGGCCACGGTTGCCTCATGCGGTTGGGGTCGGCATTTGGGCCGTGACACTTGCAGGAGCACGACGGCGCAACGCGCCGATATACGACCGGAGCTTCAGCAACACCCTTTCATGCACACGTTAATCCGACAGGTGGCTGCATGGGCGCTTTCATGCGCGCGTTAACCCGATAGGTGGCTGCATGGGCAGGCTGCCCACCATGCCACCCATAGGGTTTAGCTGCACATTAAAGCCAGTAGAGGGGTCGGCTACCAGGCCCACGGCGCAACAAAGTTCACCCGCGGGCACCTACGACTGCTGGATCGCGAAATAACTCGCCCAGCAGCGGGCCCCCAGCGGCATTTCCGCGAAAAAACTCGCCCAACACCGCTCCTCCAGCCGCGTTTCCCCGAAAAAACTCGCCCAACACCGCTCCTCCAGAGTAGTGTCCCGCATAGTGGTGTAACCGTGTGGTGGTCGGCTCGTTGCTTGTTATGGGTGCGGTCACCGTGTGATCCTTCGAGAAAGCTCTCTACTT
>JAHACW010000008.1 GCA_018375675.1 Actinomyces sp.
GGGGTTACCTGAGAAGCTGCTGAGAACCAGCCGAACCCTCAATGAGAAACACGGACCCGCAACCTGCAGGCACCAGGCGCAGCGAGATCCACCACAGCCCCTCTCCCCCACACGACGAGGCCGCGACCGGAAAACCCGGCCACGGCCTCGTATCGATCAGAGACGCTCAGTTGCGGCGGCCCGGACCCGTGTAGTCATCGAAGCGCTCGGGGGCGCTCGGCACGCCCATCTCGCCCATGCCGCCGATGAGATCCGTTTCCTTCGGATCCACCTGCGCACCACGCGAGATATCCGTCATCGCGCGACGCGACACGACCTTGACGCGCTCACGCGTGCCGCGGCCGCCCGGGAGCTCGCCGTAGTCCTCGCCCAGAGCCTGCTCGTAGGCGTCCAGAAGCTCCCAACCCTCCCAGGTCGTGAACTCGACACCACGGGACTCCAGGAGCGCCACCATGGCCTCGTGGCCCACCTCGGCGGTGTTCGCGTGCAGACGGCCCTCGGAGGCGTCCTCGACGAGGTGGGAGATCGTCTGCTGGGCGTCCGACTTCGTCGAACCGATGAGGCCGACGGGGCCGCGCTTGATCCAACCGGTCGCGTACACGCCCGGAATCACGGGGGCGGATTCGTCCTTCGTGGTGTCCCCCTCGATGACGCGTCCCTCAACGTTCGGCACAACGCCGGCGCGCTCGTCGAAGGGCAGACCCGGAATCGGCGAGGAGTAGTATCCCACCGCGCGGTACACGGCCTGCACGGGCCACGTCGTAATGACACCCGTGCCCGACACGTTTCCATCGCCGTTCAGGGCGGTGCGCTCGGTGCGCAGAGCCTTCACGTGGCCGTTCTCGTCCGCGACGATCTCGACCGGAGCCTGGAACAGGTGAATGTGGATGCGACGCGAGGCCGTGTGCTCCTCCGGGTCCGCCATCGCGTAGCTCGTCAGAGTCTTGACGACCTGACGCTGCTGGTTCGACGCGCGCAGAGCCTCCTCCGAGCCCTCGTCGAAGTCGAAGTCCTCTTCCGAGACGATGACGTCCACGTCCGGCACCTTGCCGAGCTCGCGCAGCTCCAGCGGCGTAAATTTCACCTGCGCCGGGCCGCGACGACCGAACACGTGCACGTCGGTAATCGGGTTCTCAGCGAGGCCCTCGGCCACGTTGGCCGGCACCTCTGTCTTGAGCATGTCCTCGGCGTGCTTGGCCAGGACGCGAGCCACATCCAACGCCACATTGCCAACGCCCAGGACGGCGACCTCGCGGGCCTTCAGCGGCCACGTGCGCGGGTAATCCGGGTTGCCGTCATACCAGGACACGAAGTCGGCAGCGCCGTAGGACTCGGGCAGGTCCACGCCCGGAATGTCGAGCGGGTGATCACGGTCCGCGCCCGTCGCAATGATGATCGCGTCGTAGTGGTCACGCAGGTCGTCGATCGTCACGTCACGGCCGACCTCGACATTGCCGAGCAGGCGGATATCGCCACGCTGCAGGATCTTGTACAGCGCCACGATGATCTGCTTGATACGCGGGTGATCCGGAGCGACGCCGTAGCGCACGAGACCGTAGGGCGCGGGAAGACGCTCAAACAGGTCGATATTCACCTCGAGCCCCGACTTGGACAGGATGTCCGACGCGTAAATGCCAGCGGGACCAGCGCCGATGACGGCGACGTTGAGCGGTGCCAACCGATTTCTCCTTCTTCGTGACCGCGCGCGTATGCGCGCACCTGGGCACTAAGTCTAGCGCGCCGTTGCCAAGGGCAACCTTAGCTGAGACCCCTCACACACCTCAAGGGCCCCGGGCACACGACGAGGCCGGGGCCAGCCACGCAGTCACGCGCAGCCGAGCCCCGGCCTCGTAATCGACAATCAGACCAGGCGATCCACCATCAGGTTCGCGAACGCCTCCAGCGCGGTCTTCGCCTCACCCTTGGGCAGCGGCGCCAGCGCGGCGACCGCGTCGTTCGCCCAGGTGCGTGCGAGCTCGCGGGTCTCCTCCAGCACGTCGTGGTTGCGCAGCTGCTCGACGACCGACGCCAGGGCCTCGTCCGAGGACAGGTCACCCGTCAGCTCGCGCAGAATGCGCGCGCCGGCCTCGTCGATCGTGCCAGCCGCCTCGCGGCGGCGCAGGAGGAGGACGGGCAGGGTGTCCACGCCCTCGCGCAGATCGGTGCCGGGCGTCTTGCCCGACTGCTCGCCCGAGGACGCCAGGTCGAGCACGTCATCGGCGATCTGGAAGGCGACGCCCACCTTCTCACCGAAGTCGCTCACCACGTCCGCCATCAGCTGGCCGGCGCCCGACAGGAGCACGCCGAAAGACGCGGCGGTGGACACGAGCGAGCCCGTCTTATCCGCCAGGACCTGCAGGTAGAAGTCGACGCGATCGGCGCCGTCCGTCGGACCAAAGGTTTCGTTGAGCTGGCCCTCGCACAGACGCTCAAACGTGCGTGCGTGGTGCGCGACCATCTCCGGGCCCAGTGAGGCCACCAGCAGCGACGCGCGGGCGAACAGGATGTCGCCAGCCAGAATCGCGCGGTTGTTGCCCCACAGGTGCTGAGCCGATGGAACGCCGCGACGCGTGGGCGCCGAATCCATGACGTCGTCGTGGTACAGGGACGCCAGGTGCGTGAGCTCGACCGCCGTCGCAGCCGTGATGACCTGCTCGTCGAGCGCACGCTCGGGCTCACCCAGCTGCGCGCAAACGAGGGTCAGCAGCGGACGCATCCGCTTGCCGCCCGCCACCGCAAGGTGACGAGTTAGCTCGTCCGTCAGGTCACGAGACGAAGAGACGGCGTCGAGGAGACGACGCTCGACGACCTCGAGCCCCGGGGTAATACGGGACTCGAGGTCGGGAACATGAAGATCGGGTGTTTGAGCGCTCACGGAATCAGTATGACGATCTTTTCGAGCAGACTCAACACGGGACCGGGGAAGACGCCCAGGGCGAGCGTACCAATCGCGCACACGGCGATCGCCAGAGCGGACAGGCCCTCCGACTTCACCACGACGGACTCGTCACTGGGCTCAGTGAAGAACATCAGGCGCACGAGGCGGAAGTAGTAGAACGCGGTGATCGCCGAAGCCACGAGGCCCACGATCGCGAGCCAGCCCACGCCGCCCTTGATCGCGTCGGAGAAAATCACGAACTTACCAATGAAACCGCCCGTCAGCGGGATGCCCGCAAACGACAGCAGGAAGACCAGCATCGCGCCAGCGATCCACGGGTTAGTGCGGCCAATGCCCGCCCACTTGCGCAGGCTCGTCGCCTCGCCCAGGACGTTACCGTCCGCGTCGCGGCCGCGCACCAGCGTGACGACGCCGAAAGCGCCGACAGTCGCCAGGCCGTAACCGAGCGTGTAGAACAACACATGGCCCGTGATGCCCTTTTCCATCCCGAGAATCCCCATCAGGATGAAGCCCGCGTGGGCGATCGAGGAGTAGGCCAGCATGCGCTTGACGTCATCCTGCACGAGGCCAGCGAAGGTACCGACGAGGATCGTCAGGACCGCCACGGCCGCGAAGATGTACAGGAAGTCCCACTGCAGGTAGGCGGCGGCGACCGTGTAGAAGCGGGTCATCGCAGCGAAGGCCGCAATCTTCACGGCGGCAGCCATGAAGCCCGTCACCGGGGTCGGGGCGCCCGTGTAGACATCGGGGGTCCATGCGTGGAAGGGGGCTGCGCCCACCTTGAACAGCAGGCCGACCATCACGCAGAAGACGCCCACGAGGACCATCCACTCCATGTTCGTGTGGGTGGAGATGGCCTCGGCCAGCGCGGAGATGCGCAGCGAGTTCGAGAAGCCGAAGAGGAAGGCGGAGCCCATGAGCAGGAAGCCCGAGGAGAAGGCGCCGAGCACGAAGTACTTGAGGGCCGACTCGTAGGACAGCTGGCGACGACGGCGGGCCGTGGCAGCCATGATGTACAGGGGCAGCGACATGACCTCGAGGGCCACGAACAGGGTCACGAAGTTGTCCGCCGCGGGGAAGATCATCATGCCGCCCAGGGAGAACAGGGTCAGCGGGAAGATCTCGGAACGCTGGTAGCCCTTGCGCTCCGACAGCTCCTCCGCGGCCGAGTCCAGACGATCCGACGGCTGGCCGGCAAACGCGCCGTCACCGACGGAGGTGCGGTCGGCCATCACGAGGACGGCGAAGAAGCCGATGATGACGAGGGCCGACTGAGCGCCGATCGTCAGCGGATCCTCCATGTACTCCCCCAGCGTCACCGGAGTCTCCAGGACGGGGACCCAGCGCAGGGCGAGCATGACGCACGCACCTGCGGTCGCCAGGATCGACAGACCGATCACGAGGGGACGGCGTGCCTTGGCGGGGGCAAAGGCCTCGACGAGGACGCCGAGGACCGCGCCGCCCAGCACGATGAGGATAGGCGCGAGGCTCACCCAGTGAACCTCGGGGGCCTGGAAGTTATCCATGGGTAGAACGTTCACTGTGCGCTCCCTTCAGCGGTGGCGCCGACCTGCGTGGTGGGCAGGCCGAGGTCTGAAGCAACCGGGGTCAGGGCGCTCACGAGAGGCGCCGACCAGATACCAAGGATGAGCATCGCGGCCACGAGCGGCACCATGACGCCGCGCTCACGGCCGTTCAGGTCCGCCAGCTCTTCCTTACCCTTGCCGGGCGCACCGGTGAAGACGCGCTGGTAGGGCATGAGCACGTAGAGGGCGGCGATGACGACACCCAGGACCGCGAATAGCGCCAGCGGACCGCTGACCGTCCACGTACCCATGAGCACGAGGTACTCGGGGACGAAGCCGGACAGACCGGGCAGGGCGATGGACGCGAGGCCGGACACGAGCCACAGGCCCGCGAGGACCGGGGTCACGCGCTGCATGCCCTCGTACTCACGCATGTCCTGCGTGCCGCCGCGGCGCGAGAGCCAGCCGGAAAGCAGGAACATCGCGGCGATCGAGACGCCGTGGGCGACCATGTAGAACATGGCGCCGACGAGAGCGATCTGCGAGCCGATGAAGATGCCCAGGACCATGAAGCCGAAGTGCGACACCGAGGTGTAGGACACCAGACGCATGATGTCGTTCTGGCCGTTGGCCGACAGGCCGCCCCACAGGATGGAGATGACGGCGAGCACGCACATGACCCACTTGGCGGACGAGGCCGCACCGGGGGTCAGCTGCAGGCACAGGGTGATCATGCCGAAGGTGCCGATCTTATCCAGGACGCCGACGAGCAGCACCGACGTACCGGGACGGGCGACGGCGGCCGTGTCAGGCAGCCACGTGTGCACCGGGACCATGGGGGCCTTGATCGCAAAGGCAACCATGAAGGTCACGAAGATGACCATCTGAACCGTGTCCGGGGCGGTCGGCAGGAGCTCGGCGAGCATGTCCATGCGGAAGAAGGTCGAGGCATCGGGGTTCGCCTGGTAGGCGATGGCCCACACGTAGAGGATGCCACCGAGCATCACCAGTCCACCGAACAGCGAGTACAGCAAGAACTTCATGGCGGCCTTGTGACGCGCGGCCTCGTCACCGACGCCGTAGCGTCCGATCATGAGGTACAGCGGCACGAGCATCGCCTCGAAGGCGAAGTAGAAGACCGTCAGATCGTAGGCCGCGAAGATCACGACCATGAACGCCTGGAGTGCCAGGACCAGCGCCGGGTAGGCGCCGCGGTCCGCGGCATCATCCTCGTCCCAGCCCGCAATCAGCACGAGCGGCACGAGGCCAATCGCCAGGAGGATCATGACCAGGCCGAGGGACGTGACGCCGAGGGACCAGGTGATGCCAATCTGGGGGATCCACAGGTGGGACTCGTACACCTGGTACGAGGCCGGGGCGGACCAGTCGAAGACGGAGGCGGCCACGTACACGCCGAGCGCGAGCTCGACGAGGGAGACCACCAGGGCGATGGCGCGCCCGGCGGCGCGCCTCAGGGGCGAGACGAAGCCGAGGAGGGCCGCGCCCGCAGCCGGAATGGCCACGAGGACGGACAGCCACGGGAAGTTAGCAGCAATCATTGCACTTTCCATTGTCGTGTACCCCTTACAGCCTGAATCCGAGGACGATGGCCAGGGCGAGGATGACGCCACCCAGGATGTAGGCGGCGTACGTGCGCACGAGGCCGTTCTGGGTGATGCCGACGATGCGTCCGAGCAGCTGCGAGCCGGCGCCGAGGCCGTTCAGCGCACCGTCGATGGCGCTCGCATCGCCGACGGTCGCGACGGTGACGAGGCCCTTGGCGGGCATCATGAACAGGGTCTCGTTGACGGTGTCCTGGTAGAGGTCGCGGCGTGCGGCCTCGGTCAGGGCGTTACCTGCGGGGACGGAGGTGGGAACCTCGTCGCGCCCGTACTTCATCCACGCGATGACCGCGCCGAGGATGACGAGGGCGAGGGTGGCTCCCTGAATGACGTACTCGTTGAGGACGGGGTCACCGTGCATGACGTGACCGATCGAGGGGACCAGCCACTCGGTGAAGGTGTTACCGACGGACAGGGCGCCGCCGAGGACGACCGCGCCGATCGCGAGGATGATCATCGGGATCGTCATGAGGGGGCCGGACTCGTGCGGGTGCACGGGCGCGCCCTCGGCCTCGGTGGTCCAGCGGGCCTTACCGTGGAACGTCATGAAGAAGAGGCGCGACATGTAGAACGCGGTGATGCCCGCACCGATCATCGCGATGGGGCCGTAAACCCAGCCCGCCCACAGGGCAATGTTATCGCCGAACCTCGTGGCGCTGAAGGCGGCCTCGATGATCTTGTCCTTCGACCAGTAGCCGGAGAACGGCGGAACGCCGAGGATGGCGAGCCAGCCCATCATGAACGTCAGCCACGTGACCTTCATGGCGCCACGCAGGGCGCCGAAGCGACGCATGTTCACCTGGTCGCCCATGCCGTGCATGACGGAACCGGCTCCGAGGAACATGAGGGCCTTGAAGAAGCCGTGGGTGAAGAGGTGGAAGATCGCGAACGCCCAGCCGATGGGGCCCAGGCCCGCGCCCAGCATCATGTAGCCGATCTGGCTCATGGTGGAGGCGGCGAGGACCTTCTTCATGTCGTCCTTCGCGCAACCGACGATCGCACCAAAGAGGAGCGTGATCGCACCGATGATGGCGACGGCGGTCGCCGCGATGGGGGCGGCCCAGAAGACGTCGCCGGAACGAACGATCAGGTAGACGCCGGCGGTGACCATCGTGGCCGCGTGAATGAGCGCGGAGACGGGAGTCGGGCCGGCCATGGCGTCGCCCAGCCACGCCTGCAGCGGGAACTGTGCGGACTTACCGCAGGCGGCCACCAGCAGGAAGAATCCGATGACCGTCGCGGACGCCGTGGGGATCGACTCGACCTGGGTAGAGACGACGGAGAAGGACACCGAGTGGAAGGAGGCGACCATCGCCATCATGGCGATCAGCATGCCCATGTCGCCGACACGGTTCATGACGAACGCCTTCTTGGCGGCGACCGCGTAGGCGGGCACGTGGTTCCAGAAGCCGATCAGCAGGTAGGACGCCAGGCCCACGCCTTCCCAACCGGCGAACAGGCCGGCATAGGAGTCCGCGAGGACCAGGGTCAGCATCGCCGCGATGAAGAAGTTCAGGTAGGCGAAGAAGCGGCGGCGGGCCGCATCGTGCTCCATGTAGGCGATCGCGTACACGTGGATAAGCGAACCGACGAAGGTCACCAGGATGACGAACGTGATCGACAGCGGGTCCACGAGGAGACCGAAGTCGACGGTGAAGTCACCGGCGGGGATCCAGGTGAACAGCGTCTGGCCGAAGCGGCGCGCGTCCACAGGAGCGTTCCACATCTGGGCGGCGATCAGAGCACCGACCACGAACGTGGACCAGGATGCGAGGGTCGCCAGCAGGTGGCCCCACTTGTCCGAGGCACGGCCCAGCAGCAGGAGCAGGCCTGCGCTGGCCAGCGGGATGAGGATGAGCAGCCACGCGTAGGCGGCGACTCCGGTGGGCGCGACCGGCTCATAGACGGAGAGAGCCTGCGGGGAGATGAAGGTGGTCATGAGTTACGTCCTCCCTCAGTTCTTCAGCAGGTTGAGATCGTCCATGCTCGTGGTCGAGCGGGAACGATAGATGGACACGATGATCGACAGACCGACGACAACTTCGGCGGCCGCGACGACCATGACGAAGAACGCCATGATCTCGCCGTCAACGTTGGAGTTAATACGCGCAAACGTCACGAGGACGAGGTTCGCGGCGTTGAGCATCATTTCGACGCCCATGAGCGCGATGACCGCGCTGCGGCGCACGAGGACCGTGGTCGCACCGATGGCGAACAGCACACCCGCAAGGATGAGGTACCAGGCGAGGCTCACTTGCTCTCCTCCTTCTTCTCAATGGGGGTGGTGGTGCGCGCCTTGCGGGCCCGGGGCTGGGCCAGACCGGTGGGCGCGTCCGCACCGGGCATGCCGAAGGCGCCGGAGCGGGGGACGTCGGGCGTGCGCCCGATGGTGTAGGGCGACTCGTCGATCGCGTCGGTCGCCGCGGTCTCGGTGCGCGCGAGCGCAAGCTGCTCGGAGACCTCGGGGGTGACCTCGCCAATCGTGCGGGCAAGGCCACGCACGCGCAGGACTCGGGGAACCGACTCCTCGACCGGGCCGAGGGTCTCGCCGGAGACGGCGGGCACGTCGGCCGCGTTCGACTGGGCGTAGACACCGGGGGCGGGCAGCTGGCCGATGCGAGCGCCCTTCTCGGCGAACGCGCGCATCTTGTTGCGAGCCGTCTCGAACTGGTCGGCCTTCGGGGTGAGGCGATCAGAGTGGGTCAGCAGCATCGCGCCGACAGCGGCCGTGATCAGCAGGCCGCCGGCGAGCTCCATGCTCAGCCAGTGCTCCTGGAACAGCGTGATCGCCAAGTCGGTGATCGGCTGGTCGGAGTAGGGATCGACCTCGACAGGCTTGTGCGGGGCGGGCACGGCCTTGAGAATCGCCGTCGTGACGATGACGATCAGGCCGAGGCCACCGAGCACCGCCGCGACAATCGCGCCGCGGCTCTGGCGGGCGTAGTCGTCAGAGGTGCCGATGCCGATCAGCATGATGACGAAGAGGAACAGCATCATAATCGCGCCGGTGTACACGACGATCTGCGCGACGCCCAGGAAGGGGGCGCTGTTCGCGATGTACAGGACTGCCAGGCCGAGCATGACGCCGACCATGCAGATGACCGAGTGCGCGGCCTTCTTGAAGAAGAGGACACCCAGAGCGCAGGCGACCATGACAATGGCCGTGCATGCGAAGAGGATGATCTCCCCCGTTGACCCCATCATGGGCCAACCGTTGGACAGGTTCATCAGTGTGCCTCCTCGGCGACTCGTACCGTCTTGAGGGAGGGGTCGTCGGGGCGGCGGCTCGCCACCCAGTCAACCTGGGCGGCGGTGGGGCCGGTGACTTCCCCGCGGTAGTAGTCGATGTCGTTCTTACCCTCGACCATGGGGTGGGGCGCTGCGAGCATGCCGTCAGCGAGCGGGACCAGGAGGTCTTCCTTCTCGTAGATGTCGTCCTCGCGGGTGTACTTGGCGATTTCGAAGTCGTTCGTCATCGTCAGGGCGCGCGTGGGGCACGCCTCGATGCACATACCGCAGAAGATGCAGCGCAGGTAGTTGATCTGGTAGACGCGGCCGTAGCGCTCGCCCGCAGAGTACTGCTCCTCGGGCGTGTTCGAGGCGGCCTCGACGAAGATCGCGTCAGCGGGGCACGCCCAGGCGCACAGCTCGCAGCCGACGCACTTTTCCAGGCCGTCGTCGTAGCGGTTGAGCTGGTGACGACCGTGGAAGCGGGGCATGACGCGCGCGGGTTCGCGCGGGTACTGCTCGGTGACGGTGGGCCGGAAGAAGGAAGCCATGGTGACTCCGTAGCCGGCCATAGGCGCGACGAACTGGGCGAACGCACCCTTGGGGTCATGCTCGAAGAGCATTTCCTCGTCGGTGGTCTTCTCACTCATCGGTGGACTCCTTCGGGCTGTCGATTGCCGCGGCCGGGGCAAGCTCGCCCTCAATGGTGGCGAGGCCGCGCGGCGAGGCAACGGGGGTCTGTCCGGGCAGCGGCGGGACGGGGAATCCGTCCTCGAAGCCGGTGTATTCGCGCTCGGAGGCGGGGATCTCCTCGGGCTCGCCCTTGTCGGTGAGCCAAATGATCGCCAGGGCGATCAGGAAGAGGACGCCGACGCCTCCGAAGAGAACGTGGTTGGGCAGCTGCACGAACTGGGTGATGCCGCGCACCAGGGTGACGAGCACGAGCCAGCCCAGGGCGATGGGCATGAGGCGCTTCCAACCGAGGTTCATGAACTGGTCGTAGCGGAAGCGCAGCAGCGTGGCGCGCGTCCAGATCATCAGGAACATGAAGAACCAGATCTTCAGGAAGAACCACAGCAGGCCCCACCAGCCCGAGTTGAGGAACTCGACGTGGGAGAGCGGCCACGGGGCGTGCCATCCGCCGGCGAACATCGTGGTGGCCACGGCCGAAACGTTGAGCATGTTGACGTACTCGGACAGGTAGTACCAGCCGAACTTCATCGACGAGTACTCGGTCATGTGGCCGGCGACGATCTCGCCTTCTGCCTCGGGGAGGTCGAAGGGAAGACGGTTGACTTCACCGACGGCGCTGATGCAGTAGATGACGAATGCCGGGAACAGGGTGAATGCCCACCAGAACTGCCCCTGAGCTGCGACGATCTGCGAGGTGGACATGGAGCCCGACATGAGGAACACGCTCACGAGGGACAGGCCCATGGCCAGTTCGTAGGAGATGACCTGCGCGGAGGAACGCACGGCGCCGTACAGCGGCAGGGTCGAGCGGGTCGACCAGCCACCCAGGACGATGCCGTACAGGCCCAGCGAGGCGATCGCCAGGATGTAGAGCGAGGCGACGGGCATGTCGGCCAGCTGCAGCGGCGTCGAGATGTCACCGATCTTCACGTTCGGGCCCATCGGGATAACCGCGTAGACACTGAACGCTGCGAACGCGGCGATCGCGGGGGCCAGGAAGTACAGGAACCTCTCGGCCCGGCGGGTCCACATGTCCTCCTTGAAGAGGAGCTTGCCGGCGTCCGCAAACGCCTGGAACAGGCCGAGGGGGCCCGCGACGTTCGGGCCGGGACGCGTCTGCATGCGGCCCAGGCCTCGGCGCTCGACCCACAGGGCCAGCAGCACGTTGGCGATCAGGAAAACAATGATGAACACGGCCTTGATGAGGCTGAGCCACCAGGTTTCGTGGCTGAAGTCCGCGGCGGTGTACTCCGGGACTGCGAAGGGTGCGAGTGTCATCGTGCCACCTCCTGCGTGGCGCGCAGGGTCGCGACGGTGCCGGCACCGCCGAGGTTTTCGTGAATAACGGAGCCGGTCGAGCACTCGGGCACCCACGCGACGGCGTCGGGCAGGTCCGCGATGGCGGCCGGGAGGGTGACGCTGCCGCGCTCAGTTTCGAGCGTCGCGTCGGCGCCGGGGGCGATGCCAGCGGCGGCCAGCGTCGCGGCCGAGGCCAGGAGGACGGGGCGGCGGGCCGAACCGGCCAGCCACGGGGCGCCATCCTGGAGACGACCGGCGTCGATCATCGGCTTATGGGAGGCCAGGACGACCTGTCCCTTGCCGGCGGCTGCGGGAGCCTGCGCCGACACCGGGGCGAACTCCTGCGGGGCGCCGTCCCACTCCATGAGGGGGTTGACTTCCTCGTAGAGGTCGGCCAGGGCGGTGATGCCCAGGTCGAGGTCGAACTCTTCGGTGAGGCGCACGAGCACGTCGCGGTCCGTGAGGGACGTCGCCGAGCGGGCCTGGCCGAAGGGGCGCAAGCGGCCTTCCCAGTTGATGTAGGTGCCGTTCTTCTCGACCGCGGGAGCCACCGGCAGGACGACGTCCGCGCGATCGGTGATCTCCGAGGCGCGAACCTCGAGCGACACGAGGAAGGGAACCTCTTCGAGGGCCTCGCGCACGGCGGCGGGCTCGTCGAAGTCGCGCACGTCCACGCCACCGACGACGAGAGCCTGAAGCTCACCGGAGGCGGCAGCCTCGATCATCTGCTCGGCGTCGAGGCCACGGGCGGGCAGCTCGCCCCAACCCAGGGACTGTGCCCCGGCCTCGTCGAGGCCGCGGCCGAAGGGAAGCAGACCCGGAAGGAGGCCGGCCTCGATGGCTGCGCGGTCACCGGCGCGACGCGGGACCCACGCGAGGCGGGCACCCGTGCGCTCGGCCAGAGCGACGACGGCGGAGAGCAGGCCGGGGGTCTGCGCGGCGCGCTCGCCCACGAGGATGATGCCGCCGGACAGCGCCTCGGCAACGTCGGCGTATGCGCCGCCTGCCGCGATCGCCTCCACCACGCCCGGCTCGGAACCGGGGGCGGCGTGCAGGAGGCGAGCCTTCATCTTGCGCGAACCCGCAGAGGTGAAGGGCGCGACGGTCGCGACCTTCAGGCCCGACTTACGCGTGGCCTTACGCAGGCGCAGGAACATGGCGCCGCACTCGTCCTCGGGCTCGAGGGCGACCAGCAGCACCTGACCGGCGCTCTCCAGGTCCGCGTACGTGGTCTCGAGGCCGGAGCCCGCCACGTGCGAGGCCAGGAACGAACGCTCTTCTTCGCTGGAGCGACGCGAGCGGAAGTCGATCGAGTCGGAACCGACGACGGTGCGCGCGAACTTCGACCATGCCCAGGCGTCCTCGAAGGTCAGGTGGCCGCCGGGCAGGAAGCCCACGGACGAACCCGCCTGCTCGAGGCCCTCACGGACGCGGTCGAGCGCGTCGGACCAGGAGGTGGGAACCAGCTCGCCGTCCTCGCGAACGAGCGGGGTGGTCAGGCGATCGACCTTGTCCCATTCGAAGGCGAAGCGGTCCTTGTCGGTGATCCACTCTTCGTTGACCTCGGGGTCGTTGCCGCTCATGCGACGCACGACCTCGCCGCGGCGCACGTCCTGGCGGATCGCGGAGCCCGACGCGTCGTGCTCGGTCACGGCCGCCGTCGACACGAGGTCGAAGGGACGCGCGCGGAAGCGGTAGGACGCGGCGGTCAGGGCGCCGACCGGGCAGATCTGGATGATGTTGCCCGAGAAGTAGGATGCGAAAGCGCGGCCCGACACGTCGCGCTCGGCGACGGAGAGCTCACCCTCGTTGATGGAACCAACGATCGCGTCCGTGCCGTACGGGGACGACAGGGACGAGGTCGAGGCCTCCTTGGCCTTCGGGTCGAAGAAGTCGAGCGTGGTCGAGTCGAAGCCGCCGACCTGCTCGCCCATGAAGTAGTGGTGCTCCGTGGGGGCGGTGCCGCCGCCACGACCCTGCAGGTCCATGAACACGTCGCCCGAGATCTCCTTGCCGAAGCGCACGCAGCGCTGGCACAGGATGCAGCGCTCGCGATCCAGCAGGATCTGGGAGGTCAGGCGCAGCGGCTTCTTGAACGTGCGCTTGGCGTCGGTGAAGCGGGACTTGCCGCGGCCCTCTGTCAGTGCCTGGTTCTGCAGGGGGCACTCGCCGCCCTTGTCGCAGACCGGGCAGTCGAGCGGGTGGTTGATGAGCAGGAACTCCATGACGCCGCGCTGGGCGCGGTCGACAACCTCGGAGGTGTGCTGCGTCTTGACGACCATGCCCGGGGTGACGGTCTGTGCACACGAGGGCTGGGGCTTGGGCATGAAGCGCAGCTCGCCCGTGTTGCGGTCGGGCATGCCGACCTCCACGAGGCACTGGCGGCATGCGGCCACCGGGGCCAGCAGCGGGTGGTCACAGAAACGCGGGATCCGGATGCCGGCCTGCTCGGCCGCGCGGATCACGAGCGTGCCCTGGGGGACAGAAACCTGAACGTCGTCGATGGTGACGTCGATCATGTTGGGTGCGTCGCTCATCGGCCACCTCCTCGCGCGTAGTTAGCGGACGCCTCGTAGGGGAAAAGCTTGCGGGCGGGCGTGGTGAGGCCGGCCTCGAACTCGTCGCGGAAGCGCTTGATGCCCGACATGATCGGGGTTGCTGCGGCGTCGCCGAGCGGGCAGAAGCTACGGCCCGCGATGTTGTGTGCGATCTCGTCGAGCAGGTCGACGTCGCCGGGGCGACCCTCGCCTCGCTCGAGACGCAGCATGATTTGCTTCATCCAGTAGGTGCCTTCGCGGCAGGGCGTGCACTTACCGCAGGATTCGTGCTGGTAGAACTCGGACCAGCGGGTGATGACGCGGACGACCGAGACGGTCTCGTCGAACACCTGCAGGGCTCGCGTACCCAGCATCGAACCGGCCGCACCCACGGACTCGTAGTCGAGGGGCGTGTCCAGCTCGTCTTCGGTGAAGATCGGGGTGGAGGAACCGCCGGGGGTCCAGAACTTCAGCTTGTGGCCGTCGCGAATGCCGCCCGCCATCTCGATGAGCTCGCGCATCGTGATGCCGAAGGGGGCCTCGAACTGGCCGGGGTTGTTCACGTGACCCGACACGGAGAAGATGCCGTGTCCCTTGGACTTTTCGGTGCCCATCGAGGCGAACCACTCGGGCGAGTTGCGGAAGATACCCGCCACCTGAGCGATGGTCTCGACGTTGTTGACGACCGTGGGACGGGCGTACAGACCGGCGACCGCGGGGAACGGGGGCTTGAGGCGCGGGTGGCCTCGACGTCCCTCGAGGGAGTCCAGCAGAGCCGTCTCCTCGCCGCAGATGTAGGCGCCGGCGCCCGCGTGAGCGGTGATGCGCAGGTCACCGAGCACACCGGCCTCGGTCGCCTCGCGCACGGCCTCCAGCAGGCGGCGGTACACGTGGGTGACCTCGCCGCGCAGGTAGACGAACGCGTGGTCGCAGCCAATGGCGCGCGACGTGATCGCGATGCCCTCAATGAGGACGTGCGGGTTGCCCATGATGAGCGGGATGTCCTTGCAGGTGCCCGGCTCGGACTCGTCGGCGTTCACCACGAGGTAGCGGGGGCCTCCGTCGGCCGGGGGCAGGAAGGACCACTTGAGGCCGGACGGGAAGCCTGCGCCACCACGGCCTCGCAGACCGGAGTCCTTGACGGCCTGCACGATGTCGGCAGGCTCCATGGTGCGGGCCTTTTCGAGGCCCTGGTAGCCGCCGCGGCTCCGGTAGGAGTCCAGCGTCCAGGAACGCTCCTCTCCCCACCCGTTGGTGAGGATCGGGGTCAGCGGTCCGGGCGCAACGTATGCGGTACTCACTTCGCCTCTTCTCCCTTCGTGTCAGTGGCCTCGTCGGCGACCTCAACGGCAACCGGCTCGGTCCAGCCGTTCGCCGCGGCGATCTCGCGGCCCAGCAGGGTGGCGCGGCCCGCGGAGGGGCCTTCGTTCTCGTGGCCGTCCAGGAAGCCGGCCAGAACGCGCTCGTTCTCCTTGAACGTGGGGGCCACGATGGGGCCGCGCGTCGGGTGGATGTCGCGGCCGGCCTGGATATCGTCGATCATCGCCAGCGCCGACTCGGGGCTCTGGTTGTCGAAGAATTCCCAGTTGACCATGACGACGGGCGCGTAGTCACACGCCGCGTTGCACTCGATGCGCTCGAGCGTGATCTTGCCATCTTCGCTGGTCTCGTCGCTTCCGACGCCGACCTTCTTGGAGACCTTTTCCCAGATCTCGTCGCCGCCCATGACGGCGCACAGCGCGTTCGTGCACACGCCCACCAGGTACTCACCGGTGGGGTGACGCTTGTACTGCGTGTAGAAGGTCGCGACGGCGCTGATCTCTGCGCGGGGCAGGTCCAGCGTGGCCGAGATGAAGTCGATGCCGTCCGGGCTGACGTAGCCGTCGACGGACTGGATCAGGTGCAGCATCGGCAGCAGCGCGGAGCGCGAGTGACCGTCCGGGTAGCGGGCGATGATCTGCGCGGCGTCCGCCTGCAGGCGTGCCAGGGTGTCGGGTGTGTAGCTCATCGGTCAACGCCTCCGAGAACGGGGTCGATAGCGGCCAGTGCGACGACCACGTCGGCCAGCTGGCCGCCTTCGGTCATCATGGCCAGCGCTTGCAGGTTGGCGTACGAGGGGTCGCGGAAGTGCGCGCGGAACGGGCGAGTGCCGCCGTCGGAGACGAGGTGAACGCCCAGGATGCCCTTCGCGTGCTCGACGGTCTGGTAGACCTGGCCGGCGGGCACGTGGAAGCCCTCCGTGACGAGCTTGAAGTGGTGGATGAGGGACTCCATGGACTCCCCCATGATCTCGCGGACGTGCTCGGCCGAGTTGCCCTGACCGTCAGTGCCGACCGCCAGGCGCGCGGGCCAGGCGATTTCGGGGTCGGCGACCATGGTGGGCGCGCCCTCGCACTGGTCCAGCTTGGCGAGAACCTGCCAGATGATGCGCATCGACTCGTAGCACTCGTCGAAACGGACCATCGTACGGTTGTAGACGTCCGACTTGTCGCGGGTGGGAACGTCGAATTCGAAGTTCTCGTAGCCGCAGTAGGGCTGGCTCTTGCGCAGGTCCAGGGGCAGGCCGGCGGCGCGGACGCCGGGGCCGGTGGTGCCGAGGGCCATGAGGCCGCTCAGCGGCATGACGGCCACGTCGCACAGACGCTTCTTGAAAATCGGGTTCTCCACGAGGATGTCCTGGAGCTCGCCGATGTCCTTGCGGGCCCGGCGCAGGCGGTCGCGGATGTAGTCCGTGGTGCCCTCGCCGATGTCCTGAACGACGCCGCCGGGGCGGATGTACTCGTGGTTCATGCGCAGGCCGGTGATGCGCTCGAAGATGCGCAGGATCTCCTCGCGGGCGCGGAAGCCGATCGTCATGATCGTCGTAGCACCCATCTCGTTACCGGTCGAGCCGATGGCGACCAGGTGCGAGGCGATGCGGCACAGCTCCATCATGAGGATGCGGATGAGGGAGGCGCGCTCGGGAATGTCCTCTTCGATGCCGAGGAGCTTCTCGACGCCGAGGCAGTAGGCGGCCTCCTGGAAGAAGGGAGCAACGTAGTCCATGCGCGTGCAGTATGCGACGCCCTGGGCCCACGTGCGGTACTCCATGTTCTTCTCAATGCCGGTGTGCAGGTAGCCGGTGTCGACGCGGGTCTCGCGGACCTTTTCACCGTCGAGCTCGAGGATCAGACGCAGAACGCCGTGGGTCGCGGGGTGGACGGGGCCGAGGTTCACGACGATGCGCTCGGAGGTGATGGCCTCGATCTCGTGCAGGACGTCGTCCCAGTCGCCGCCCTGGGTGAGGACCTCGGGGATGTCCTCGATGGGCAGGTCGGTCGCGCCGGCGGGCGCGTGGAAGGCGGTGGTCATCAGTTCACACTCCTACGAACGTCGGCGGAGGCAGTGACGGCTCCCTTGAATTCGACGGGGATGCCGCCCAGCGGGTAGTCCTTGCGCTGGGGGTGTCCGACCCAATCGTCGGGCATCGCGGTGCGCGTGAGCGAGGGGTGCCCGGTGAAGACGATGCCGATGAGGTCCCAGGTTTCGCGCTCCTGCCAGTCGTTTCCGGGGTAGACGGAGACGATGGAGGGGATGCGGGGGTCCTCGTCGGGGCACGTGACCTCGAGGCGGATCATGCGGTTGTGCGTGATCGAGTACAGGGGGTAGATGGCGTGCAGCTCACGACCCTTGTCGAGGGGGTAGTGCGCGCCGTTGGTGCCCAGGCACATTTCGAAGCGCAGGTCCGCGTCGTCACGCAGGTACTTGGCGACGCGCACGATGTGCTCGCGGGCGATGAAGATGCCGAGCTGTCCGCGGTCGACGGTCACCTTTTCGATGACGTCGGCGACCTTGAGGCCGTCGGCGGCGATGAGCTCTTCGAGGACGTCAACGACCTGGTCGAACCAGCCGCCGTAGGGGCGGGAGGCCTCGCCGGGCAGGAAGGAGTCGGAGACCAGTCCGGAGAAGCCGGAGGTGGAGGAGTCGATGCCCGCGCCGAAGAGGCCCTCGCGGTGGGCGATGGGCTCGGGGAGGGCGAAACCGCGCTGCGACGAGGCCTGGGCGACCTCGGCGGACGCGTTGTCCTCGGGGATGGAAAGGTCGCTCATGCGAGGAGTCCCTTCATCTGGTGGGTGGGGGTCGCCTCGAGGGCGGCCTGCTCGGCGCGGCGCGCGATCTCGCGGCGGTGGACGCCGAGGGGTTCCTTGCCGATCTGCTCACGCAGGACGAGGACCGCGTGGATGAGGGCCTCGGGGCGGGGCGGGCAGCCGGGCAGGTAGACATCAACGGGGACGATGTGGTCGCAGCCCTGGACGACGGCGTAGTTGTTGAACACGCCGCCCGAGGACGCGCACGCACCCATGGAGATGACCCACTTGGGTTCGGGCATCGAGTCGTAGACGCGGCGGATAATGGGCGCCATCTTGTGCGAGACACGGCCCGACACGATCATCATGTCGGCGTGACGCGGCGAGGCACGGAAGACCTCAAGGCCGAAGCGCGACATATCGAAACGGGGGGTGCCGGCGGCCATCATCTCGATAGCGCAGCACGCCAGACCCATGGTGACGGGCCACTGGCTGTACTTGCGTGCAAGCCCGAGGACTTTTTCGACGCTGGTGAGCGCGATACCCGCGGGCAAGGATTCTTCAAGTCCCACTTGTCTTTTCCTTACTTATATCTCAGTAGTCCAGGCCGCCGCGTCGCCATTCGTAGGCGTAGGGGACGCAGAGGGTGACCAGGAAGCTCATCATGACGACCAGTCCGAACAGGCCCAGCTGGTTGAAGCTGACGGCCCACGGGTACATGAACACAACTTCGATGTCGAAGATGATGAACGTCATGGCGACCAGGTAGTAGCGCACCGGGAAGCGACCCTCGGTGAGGTGAGCGCTGGTCGGCTGGATACCGCACTCGTAGTTGTCGGCCTTGGTCTTGGACTTCTTGGTGGGGCCCAGGATCGCGGAGGCGCCCAGGCCTCCGAAGGCTAGTACGAGGGCAGCTGCCGACATGATGAGCAGCGGCACGTAGGGATTCGTCATCGTTCCTCCCGGTTATCGGTGATGGTGGTCATGCGGGGCGCACCACCTTGGTCAGCATTGTGATGAGTTGGTCGTCGAAGTCGCCCCCGGTCCTCTCGTACCCGTCCGACAGGAGTTTGTGGACGAGCGTCATGAGGCGCGGAATGGGCAGCCCGACGTTCGTGCAGGTGCGCATGATCGTCGGGTTTTCGATGAGCGCGACGAAGATGCGGCCCAGCTGGTAGTAGCCGCCGTATTCGTCGCGAAGCATGTGGGGGTATTCGCTCATCGCGCGGTCGATGCCGGCGCGGTGGGAGCGGGACAGGGCCTGCGCGATGCACGAGGCGGCGTAGCGTCCGGCCTTCATGGCGGGGGCGATGCCTTCGCCGTTGTAGGGGGAGACCATGCCGCCGGCGTCGCCGACGAGGACGAGGCCCTGAACGTAGTGCGGCTTGCGGTTGAAGCTCATGGGCAGGGCGGCGGAGCGAAGCTGACCGATCTGGTTCTCGGGGGTGAAGCCCCATTCTTCGGGCAGGTTCGCGGTCCAGGTCTTGAAGACCTCGCGGTAGGGCAGGTTGGTGGCGCCGGCGCGCGAGGCGACGGAGCCCAGGCCGACGTTGACGATGCCGTCGCCCATGGGGAAGATCCAGCCGTAGCCGGGCAGCAGGTCGGAGGCGCCGGGGGTGCCGCTCCACAGTTCGAGGTGGGATTCCATCCATTCCTCGTCGCCGCGGGGGCTGTGGAAGTAGGCGCGTGCGGCCACGCCCATGGGGCGGTTCATCTTCTTTTCGAGGCCGATGCTGGTGGCCAGTCGGGCGGCCACTCCCCCGGCGTCGACGACGATGGAGGCGCGCACCGAGGTGGTGGTCGCGTTCTTGCCGCGCCCGCTCTTCGCAGTCACGCCGACGACGCGGCCGGAGCCGTCCTGGATGGCGCCGACGACGGTGACGCCCTCGTAGAGGCGGGCGCCGGCTTCGACGGCGCGCTGCGCGAGCGCGTGGTCGAGGTCCATGCGCGCGCGGGTCATGCCGTAGCCGGGCAGGGACTTCTGATCGGGCCAATCCATGTGGACAGTGTGGCCGCCGCCAATGACGGTCAGGCCGCGGTTTCGCATCCAGCCGGTGGTGTCCACGCCCATCGCGATGAGCTCGTGGACGGCGGCCGGGGTGAGCCCATCGCCGCAGATTTTGTCGCGCGGGAACGGGCTTTTCTCCAGGAGGATGACATCAAGGCCTGCTCTGGCCAGGTGGTAGGCGGTGGAGGACCCGCCCGGGCCTGCGCCGACGACGACAACGTCAGCGCTCATGTCGCTAGGCATGGTGGATGCCACGGCATTCCTCCGTCATGTGGTGCGCGGGTGCATCCGCGCGAGTGTGCAAGGTGGATGAAGTGTGCACATCACTTCATTCCGCAAGCAACCCTAGCTAGGTCACCCTCACCTCGGCGACCGAGCGCACTTTTTCCCGCGATTTCAACGAACGAGGCCGTGGCCAGGCTTGCTCCTAGCACCCATTTGCGCAACAAAGCGTTGTCGTAAATAGTGGCCCCAGCCTCGTCGCACCAGGTGTCACATGCGCTGAGACGAGCCCACGCGACACCCTCACACAATCCGATACGATGACCAGCGCCGCAGCGAACAGCAATGGTAGAGAATACTCACGCATCCAACACAGAACACGCGCGACAAAACTCGACACATACACACTGAAGGGGAGCATACATGGGCTCAGAAGAACAGACTCATGCCCGCAGGTATCCACGACGCACCCTCATCGGCATCGCTTCAGTAGCGGTCCTTACCCTCACGATCACGGGTACAGCCTGCGGCTCGCGCCAGCCCAACGCAGATAACCAGGCACAGTCCGCACAATCGCCCGCGCAATCCTCCTCGGACCAGGCCCCAACCCAAGAAGCTGGAGCCTCCGCAGCCACCCCGACACCGACCGAAGCAACACCGACCGCCCCCGCCTGCGAGGACGGCTCCCCCACGCCCATCGGCACATGCCTGCACCCCACATCCGTCCAATGGCTGCCCGACCTACTGCCTGACCCGCGCGAGGTGGACCGCACCGACCCCGAGCAGGTCGCCATCGCCTACACCATCACGCGAAACACGTGGGACGCGTCGCGCGACAAATCCAACGCCTACGCATACATCCGCGCGAGCGTGTACGAAGTACCGGAACGAGCGAGCAGCCACACGAAAACGCCCGACCTGGAGCACGGCCAGGGCGAATTCCTGCCACTCCTGGCCAACCGCGCCCACACGACCGTCACCATCACAGGCAGCAACAACCATGGGCAGCAGCCGAACACTGACCCGACGCGCTGGTACGGGAACGTCTACTACCTGCGTAACTACTCGGATGACTCACTGGAACCCGTGAAGGGGCGCGAAGTCGTCTTCCTGCGACTGCAGGACGATGGCACGTGGGCGGTCGTCGACAGTGGACCGTACTAAAAGAACCAGCGCACACGCACCACACGAGGCCGGGCCCCACCCAGGGAGACCGGCCTCGTTCACATTGGACAGATCCCCACACCAACCACCCAACATGCGCCTACACCCCACATGAACAATTGCCTCACGGCACTACCCGAGCGCAGGCAAACACACAACTCACCGCAGACTTGTCACACAATCACTTACTGACACACTTTTCCGTAATATTGCGCGCATTGATGACAATGTGGTTCACTTGACAGCCGTGGAGTCCTAGCTCGCACGCCACTGCACCGTCGCACACGCAGACTCCACGCGACGCGCCCACGCCGCACCTGTCCCCAGCCGCAGTACTCATGACTGAAAGGACCTCGCGATGAGAACATTTTCTCGCATCGCCATCGCTCTCGCGGCGACCGCAGGACTGGTGGGTGCCACCCTGCCGGCCACGGCCTCGTCGGCCGCCACCCCCCAGTGGACCAAACTGAAGGAAGCACCCGCCCCGGTCTCGAACCCGATGAAGGGCTTCATGCCATGGGCGCCCGCCGCCGGCGGCAAGCCCGTGCTCGCGAAAGGATCGCTGCCGTACACGCTCGAATGGGCACCTTTCCCCGTGAACGACGTCGTCACCGGACGCGAGACCTACGACTTCACGAAGGTCGACGCCATGCTCGACTCCATCGCGTCGCGCGGCCACCAGGCGGCCATCCGCTTCTACCTGGACACCCCCGGCAAAGAATCCGGCATGCCTCAGTACCTCATTGACGGCGGCACGGACCAGAGCCGCCGGTACGATTTCGAGGGCAACAAGAAGATCTCCTTCTCCCCCAACTACGACGACCCGAACGTGAAGGAGATGCTCCTGCACTTCGTGGACGCCCTCGGAGACAAGTACGACGGGGACCCGCGCATCGGCTACATCACCGCCGGCCTGTACGGTTTCTGGGGCGAGGAGCACACCTACCCCTACAATGGCTACGTCAACGAGCAAAACCCGGATGCCATCAACTGGATGCCGTCGGACGAGTTCCGCGCACAACTCGTCGAGGCGTGGGACGACGCTTTCGATGAGACCTTCATCCAGAACCGCTACCCCACCGAGGCCACGAAGGCCCACGGCATGGGCTACCACGATGATTCCTTCGGATACGCGACCCTCGAGGGGGTCAGCTGGCACTTCATTCCCAAGCTGAAGAAGCAGGGCGAAGCGGACGCCTGGCAGCACGCTCCGATCGGCGGCGAGCTCTACCCGCCCATTCAGACATGCATTTTCTCCCAGCCGATCAACTGCCCGAACATGGACCCTGAAGGCGACTACAAGGCCCTCGAGTCGATTCAGGGCGCGCACGCCACGTGGCTGATCAACCAGAAGGCTTTCACGGTCGGCTACACGGGCGACGATCTGACGCGCGCCCAGCAGGCCAGCGCAGCGATGGGATACACGCTGCAGGCCACCCGCGCGTCGGCGACGTATCACGGTGCGAAGGCCACCGTTGCCGTCGACATCAAGAACACGGGATCTGCCCCGTTCTACGCGACGTGGCCGCTCGAGGTCGTCCTCGTCGATTCGAAGGGCGCGATCGTGGCCACCCAGACCATCGAATCCCCACTTCCCTCGGTTCTCCCGGGCCAGACAGGGACGGTCACCGCGCGTTTCACTCTGCCCTCGCAGTATCGGGCGAACGACTCCGCACGGGAGCTGACGGCCGCGATTCGCGTTGTCAACCCGCTGCCGAACGGCGCGCCTGTCGCCTTCGCGAACGAGGCCATGAACAAGCCTCTACCCGGCTACCTGGAACTGGGGAAGCTGGCCCGAGGCCGCGCGCCGAAGAACTAACAACGAGGCCGGGGCGGGGCGGCCGCACACCTGCACGCGGGTGCACCGACGCGCTACCCCGCCTCAGCAGCGCGGCTGCGCCTTCCGCGCCCAACGCAAGAGGCCGGGACCCCCAGACAAGGGGCCCCGGCCTCGTCGTTCACGCTTTACGGCAGCGGCTTGACCGCGCGGTGCATGCAGGCGATGCCGCCGGTGAGGTTGCGGTACTCGACCTCGCTCCAACCGTTGGCGGCGATCATGCGGCCCAGCTCCTCCTGGGCCGGCCACGCGCGAATCGACTCGACCAGGTAGTCGTAGGCGCCGTCGTTCGTGGAGGCCAGGCGGGCGATCGCCGGCATGACGGTCGACTGGTAGACGTTGTACATGCCGCGGAAGACGCGCGAGGGCGGCGTGGAGAACTCCAGGACCACGAGGCGGCCGCGCGGGCGCACGACGCGCGCCATCTCGCGCAGCGCGAGCTGCGGATCCGGGATGTTGCGCAGGCCCCACGAGATGGTGACAGCGTCGAAGGAGCCGTCCTCGAAGTCCAGGTCCATGGCGTTGCCGTGCACAAACTCAATCTCGGGGTGGCGCTCGCGGCCCACCTCGATCATGCCTTCGGACAGGTCGCAGGCGACGACCTCGGCGCCGCCCTTGGCCAGCGCGGCCGACGACGCGCCGGTGCCGGCCGCCAGGTCGAGGATGCGTTCACCGGGGTGCGGGGCGACCGCCTTGCGCAGGGCGGTCATCCACACCCTGTCCAAACCGCCCGTCATCAGCGCATCCATCACGTCGTATCGCGAGGCGAGGGAGTCAAACATCGAGGCGATCTCTTTGGGATCCTTGTTCAGGTCCGCGCGCGGGGATTCAGTCATGCGTCAATACTCGCACGTCTTCCAGCGCGCCGCCGCCCCTGCTCCTACCATGGAACCCATGCACAACGACTTCGGATGCTCGCGCCTCGTCTTTCGGGCGTTGGTCCTACCCCCGCAGCACCCGGGGTCTACTTGCTCACTGACGTCCCTGCTTCCCGACTCCGGGGGCGCCGCCTGGCTGGGTGAGCGCCGCCAGATGATCGGCCTGGGACGGGCGCTCACGCTCGAGTCCGCAACCCCGGGTGCGATCGCCGACGTGCGCCGCGCGTGGGAGGCCACCCCGGCCTCGTCCGCCGACGATGCCCCCTCCCCCGTCCTCTTCGCGTCCTTCGCGTTCCGATCCCCCGCCCGCTCGGTCGCCTTCGTGCCCGCGCTGACTCTCATCGACGAGGCCGGGGCCCGCTGGGCGATCACCGCAGGCATCGGGGACGCCCCGGATCCGCTGGCGGCTGTTGACGAAGCCCTGGCCGAGGCAAGGCCCGCCCCGCGTGTGCCGGAATCCCTGACGTTTGGGCACGGGTCGATGTCGCGCGGCCAATGGCGCGACTCGGTGCGAGCGATGGCGCAGCGCCTGCGTGAGGGCGCCGCCGACAAGGCCGTCATGGCGCGCGATATGACGGTGCGGTGCGCGCACGGCTTTGACGAGCGTTTCCTGCTTGAGCGCCTCAGCGACCTGTATCCGTCGACGTGGCGTTTCTGCGTGGATTCGCTGGTGGGCGCCTCCCCGGAGATGCTGATCGCGGCCTCGGACGGCACGGCTAGCTCGCGCGTCCTAGCGGGCACATGCAAGCCCGGCGAGGGCGAGATGCTCGCGTCGAGCGCGAAGGACCTACGCGAGCACGACCTGGCTTCCGAGTCCGTGTCCTCGATCCTGACGCAGCTGTGCACCTCGGTGACGACTCAGGGGCCGTTCCTCCTGTCGCTGCCCAACGTCGTCCACCTGGCGACGGACGTTCATGCGCGCCTGGGGTCGGCACATCTGCTCGACCTGGTGGCCGCCCTGCATCCGACGGCCGCCGTGTGCGGAACCCCGCGCGACGCAGCGATGCGCCTCATCGAGGAACTGGAAGACACGGAACGCGGCCGCTACTCCGGGCCCGTGGGCTGGGTGGATACGGCCGGGGACGGCGAGTTTGCGATCGCGCTGCGCTGCGGGCTCACGTCGGGCACACGACTGCGCCTTTTCGCCGGGGCCGGCATCATGCCGGACTCCGACCCGGACGCCGAGCTGGCCGAGACCGAGGCGAAGATGCGCCCCCTCCTGGACGCCCTCGGGGTCTAAGCGACTCGTCGATACGCAAAGGCCCGCCGCCCCGCATTTTCATGCGTCTGCGCAACAGCTGAATGGGGTCTGACCGCACGAAGGATTCACCGGTGACGGAGCATTGCACCAGTTAGGGACCATTACACCAGTTAGTGAGCATTACGCCAGTTCCCAGCTGGTGTAATACCCAGCTAAGTGGTGGAACACCACTTAGAAACAAGTCAAAGCGTGGTCACGAGGAAGGCTATCAATCCACATCCTGCATCACGCCTTGGTCCAAGCTTCAAGAGCCCTTCCCCACGCGCGCCGGTACCCACTTCCGGTACCTCAACAGCTTGATTGTGCCAACGCTCCACCTCATCGGGAACATTCCACCCCATCGGGAACATTCCACCCGATCAGAACGGGTTGAATCTTCCCGATCAGGTTGAATCCCCTTCGACACAAGCCCAGATGCGGGGGCTTCCCATCAACGCGCAGCACATCAGCGGTCGAAGACTGTGCATATGCACCCTCGCAAGCCCACCACGCGCAAAGGCCCGCCGCCCCTTTACAGGGGCGGCGGGCCTCGTCAGCGCGCACATAGACGCAGCACGCGCGCATACACGCGGTTTACTGAATCCGCACGGACACGTCCTGCGTGGCGCCGTCGCGCACGATCGTCATGGTGACGGTGTCGCCGGCCTTGTAGCGACGCACGTAGCCGATCAGCTGCTTGGGGCTGGTCACTTCCTGGCCTTCGACCTTCACGATGACGTCACCGGCGCGGATGCCCGCCGCGGAGGCGCCCGAACCAGCGGAGACGTCCTGGACCTCGGCACCCACGTAGGTGTCGGAACCGACGGTCGTGGTCGCGGCCTTGACGGTCACACCAAGCATGCCGTGCGAGGCGCTGCCGGAGGCGATGAGCTGGTCCGCGATGGACACGACCAGGTCGGAGGGAATCGCGAAGCCCAGGCCGATCGAGCCCGCCTGCCCGTCTGAAGACGAGGAGAGCGACTTGATCGAGGAGTTAATGCCGATGACAGCGCCACTCGCGTCGAAGAGCGGGCCACCTGAGTTACCGGGGTTGATCGACGCGTCGATCTGGATCGCGTTCGTCACCACGAGATCCGAGGACGCCTGGGTCGAGTCCTGCGACGAGGAGTCCTCGTCCACGGAGACCTCGACTGGGCGGTTGAGCGCGGAGACGATGCCGGTCGTCACCGTATTCGACAGGCCCAGGGGCGCACCGATCGCCATGACGGGGGCGCCGACCTCGAGGTTCGCGGAGGTCGCGAAGCGCGCGACGGTGAGGTCCGACGGCGGGTTCTCCAGGCGGATGACGGCCAGGTCCGTGGTCTTGTCGTGGCCGACGACCACAGCGCCGTAAAGGCGCCCATCAGCGAGGGTCACCTGGATCTGTCCCCCACCGAGGGCGGAGGCGATGACGTGGTAGTTGGTGACGATGTCGCCCTGAGCGTCGTAGACGACACCGGAGCCGGTGCCGCCCGAGGACGCGCCCTGCGCCTGAATGGTCACGACGGCGGGCGACACGGCGGCGGCAACGTCCGTCCAGTCTGTCCCGGAGCTGTTCGAGACGGGCACGGTGGCCACCGTTCCCCCGTTGAGGTTCGTGGGCATTGACGCGCGCAGCAGCGCGGGGCGCGCGTAGAACACGGCGCCGAGGGTCAGGCCGATCGTCAGAAGCATCGCGCCGAGGAGGGCGACCCAGCCCGGGCCCTTCTTCGTCACGATGACGGTGGGCGACGCGAAGGCTTCCGGCGAGGCCGGGGCCGCGTATCCGCCGTAGGGCTCGCCAGAGGGGGTGGAGTATGCGCCGCCGGGCACGGGGGCTTGCTGGGTTCCGGCCGCGGGGGCCTCCTGGGTTCCGGGCGCGGGTGCCGTAGGCTCTGAGGCCGACGGAACCGTGCCAGCGGGCGGCGCGGGAATCGTCGTGGCGGAGGGCATCTCGCGCGTGGCGTCCTGCGCGGAGGGAAGCTCCTGGGTGGCCGAGTGGTCCTGAGCCGTCGAGCGCTGCGGGTAGCTGGGGGCCGAGGCCGTCTCAGAGTCGCGCGCCGAGTCGGCGTCGTGGGCCGGAATATGAGGCTGAGTCATGGTTTCCTCTGGTGTCAGTTCGTTATCTGTCCACCAGTATGGGCCGTTTCCTCAAAGGGCCACTGAAAGCCTCCTGGAAGTTTCCTGTAAACCGTTCAACCTCACAGCGAACACGCACTCCCTCAGGAGAGCACGTCGCGGACGGCCGGGTACAGGTGCGGGGCGCGCTCGACGGGCGCGTGAATCAACCGCGGGCCGCTGGCGGGTTGAGCGAGCAACGACTCCAGTTCCTGAGGCTCGTCGGCGCGCGCGAAGGCCACGCCGTACGCGGCCGCGAGCGCCTCGTAGTCCACCGACTGAGCGAGGCCGAACCACCGGTCGTAGGCCTCTGGGCTGGTGGCGCGCCCGTGTTCGAGGGTGGCGAAGATGCCGCCGCCCCCGTCGTCCGCGACGACGATATCCAGGTGAGCGCCCATGCTCGCCGCCAGGGCGAGGGAGGAGGCGTCGTGGCAGGCCGTGAGGTCGCCCATGACGGCGGTGACGCGCTCGCGCGCAGGGGCCGAGGCCTCGCCCGCGTATCCGGAGCCCAGGCAGATGCCGACAGCGGTCGCGATGGTGCCGTCGATACCGGCCTGCCCACGGTTCGAGTGGACGACGCGGCCTTCCAGCGTGGGGACAGCGAGGTCGAAGGCGCGCACGGGGTTGGAGGCGCCCAGCACGAGGGGCCCGCTCGTCGAGGCTGCGACGGCCCGCGCCAGGTCAAGCATCGTGCGCCCGGAACCGGCGGCGAGCAGGGATTCGATGCGCTCGCCCGCATCGCGAGCGGCTTCACGCACGCGAGCGGCCCACTCGGCCTGAGCGGTGCGGATCGGCTCGCGGGCGGGCTCGAGGTCGTCGACGACGACCGATGCGTTGCCCGAGACGTCCACCCACGGGGTATGCGGATCGACGACGGTAACGCACACGTCGGGGCGCGCGAGCAGGGCCTGGATCGGGCGGGACAGCGTCGGACGCCCGGTCACGACGACCGCGTCGACCTCTCGCCCCAGCGACGAAGCGACGAGGGTCTGCTCGAAGGGGGTCACTCCCCCGCCGCTCCACGCGCCCGACGCCGGTTCGGCGAGCAGCGGGAAGCCCGAGGCCTCCGACCACTCGCGGGCGAAAGGCGAAGCCCCCTCACCAGCAACAATCAGCCCGGCGGCGGCGGGACCAACCACGCCCTCCCAGTGTACGGGCACGGGGAACGCAGCGACCACCTGCGCCGGGCGAGGGACGAACGACGCCCCGGCCTTGTTCCCCGAGGCGGAGGCGGGACGGACGGGGGTCAGCGGATCGCGGAAGGCAACGTTGACCTGCACGGGGCCGGGCGTTCCACTCGGAGCCCCGCAAGCGGCCGCGACCGCTCGCGTCAGGTGCCCAACGAGGGAAGGCGAGGCCTCCTGCGGCTCCAGGTCAATGCTCGCGCGCACGTGCGTGCCGAAGAAGCCTGCCTGATCGGTCGCCTGGGACGCTCCAACGCCGCGCAGTTCGCCGGGGCGGTCGGCGCTCAGGACCAGGAGGGGCAGGCGCGCGTGTGAGGCCTCGAGGACGGCGGGGGCCAGCTCGGCGACCGCGGTCCCCGAGGTGACGACGATGGCGGGAAGCGCTCCGGTGCGCGCCAGACCGACGGCAGCGAAACCGGCACTGCGCTCATCCAGGATGGGCCGCGCATCCCCACCGAAAGAACCCGCTTCGAGAGCGTAGGCGAAGGGCGCAGAGCGCGAACCCGGGCAGTACAGGACGTGCGTGACGCCCAGGGCATCCAGGGACTCAAGGATAGCGCTGGCGGTATCGACGGAGGGCATACGCCCAGCCTACCGGGAGCCCACCCTCAGGTGCTCGGCCATGCCTTCGAGTCGCATGCCCCAGCGGGAGACGAGGTCGCCGTCGACCGTGGTGCGGTCGATGAGCTCCTGGTCCGGCTCGAGGCGCCCAACAGGCAGGCGGCCACGTTCAGGAATCAGGGGCTGGGTCACGTCGCCCACCAGCAACGAGGCGGTGGCCAGTCCGGCGGCCCGGGGCACACCGGGCACAGCGGCAGCAGCGGCGACGCCGACCGACAGGCCGACGGACGTCTCGAGGGCGGAGGACACGACGACGCCGAGGCCGCTCTTGCGGGCGACCTTCAGGGCAGCACGCACGCCTCCGAGGGGCGCAACCTTGATGATGACGACGTCAGCGGCCTCCTTGCGGGCCACCTCCAGCGGATCCTCAGCGCGGCGGATCGACTCGTCGGCGGCGATCGGCACGTCCACGGATCGGCGCACCTGGGCCAGCTCATCCACCGTCAGACAGGGCTGCTCGACGTATTCAATGGGGACGACGCCGGCGGCCGCTGCCATTGCCGGGATCGCCTCGCGAGCCTGATCGACCTCCCACGCGCCGTTGGCGTCGAGGCGGATCATCGCCTGCCCACCCACGGTCTCACGCAGGGCGTCTGCGACGGCGGCAATGCGCGCACAGTCGCGCCCAACGCTGACGCCGGGCTCCGCAACCTTGATCTTCGCGGTCGCGCACCCGCCCGAGGCCTTCACGCGCTCGTAGGCTTCCTCCGGCGAAATGACGGGGATCGTGACGTTGACAGGCACGAACTTGCGTCGAGGCACCGGCGGGAAACGGCGAGCGGACTCGAGGGCTGCGGCCAGCCAGCGCGAGGACTCCACATCGTCGTAGTTCCAGAAGGGCGCAGCCTCTCCCCAACCGGCGTGTCCGTGCAGGAGGAGCCCCTCGCGGCGAGTCACGCCACGGAAGCGCGTCGTCATCGCTACCTTGTACACAAGGATGTCATCGACACCTTCGAGGGCATAACGCGTTTGACGACTGAGCGTGCGCATCGGGATGCGCATCAGCGTCGGTTGCTGCGCTGCATTCACAAGAACCCTCCTTACTTACCGGTAATATTATCGCGCAACCTCACGCTATCGACAAATCCTGCACACATCAACTTGTAACCAATTGCACGGTAAGCACGCCAAAGTGACAGACTCTTTGGAACACTTGAACACGTGGCAAGTAGGCGCGTCTCGCAGGACACACCCTCAAGTGTCTAGACGCCATATAAAACGGTTACAAAAAAGTAGCCGTTGTTCCGATTGGTTAGGTTGCGCACCCCCTAGCCCCACACGTGTCCTTCGGCCTAGACTCATCGGCAACTCCGACACCCCTCTCGAGCACGCATCCCCCGACGCCTGCCACTGCCTCGTCGATTAGAATCCGACACATGAGTGCTCTCCCCTTCGTGTCCGACACCTTCGACCCGACTCGCTGGCGTGAGGTCGAGGGATTCGACTTCGCCGACATCACCTACCACCGCGGTATCTCGCGCGGTCCCGAGGCCGACGGCCGTCCCGAGGGCGCCGACATGCCGGTCGTGCGCATCGCCTTTGATCGCCCCGACATTCGCAACGCCTTCCGCCCCGGCACCGTCGACGAGCTGTACCGAGCGCTCGACCACGCGCGCCAGACCTCCTCGGTCGCAGCCGTCATCCTGACGGGCAACGGCCCCTCGGCGCGCGATGGAGGATACTCCTTCTGTTCCGGCGGCGACCAGAGGGTGCGAGGCCGCGACGGCTACCGTTACGAGGTCGAGGGCGCGGACCCCGAGGCTGCCACCGCCCAGCGCCGCGAGCAGATCGACCCCGCGCGCGCCGGACGCCTGCACATCCTCGAGGTCCAGCGTCTCATCCGCACGATGCCGAAGGTCGTCATCGCGGCCGTCCCCGGGTGGGCCGCGGGCGGCGGACACTCCCTCAACGTAGTCGCGGACCTGTCGGTGGCCTCCATCGAGCACGCGGCTTTCATGCAGACGGACGCAAACGTGGGGTCTTTTGACGCCGGCTACGGCTCGGCGCTCCTGGCCCGCCAGGCTGGGGACAAGCGTGCGCGCGAGATCTTCTTCCTCGCGCAGCGCTACGATGCCGAAACTGCCGAGCGCTGGG
Organism: Actinomyces sp.; assembly: GCA_018375675.1. GTDB lineage: Bacteria > Actinomycetota > Actinomycetes > Actinomycetales > Actinomycetaceae > Pauljensenia. The sequence continues at coordinate 31,217 of JAHACW010000008.1, forward strand.
GCGTCATCAACCGCGCCGTCCCGCACGCCGAGCTCGAGGAGACCGCCCTGGAGTGGGCCGCGACCATCGCAACGAAGTCCCCGCAGGCCATCCGCATGCTCAAGTTCGCCTTCAACCTGGCCGACGACGGTCTGGCCGGCCAGCAGGTCTTCGCGGGCGAGGCCACGCGCATGGCCTACATGACGGCCGAGGCGCAGGAGGGGCGCGATGCCTTCCTCGAGCACCGCGCCCCCCGCTGGGAGGATTACCCCTACTACTACTGAGGCACTACTGGGGCTTACTCCACTTCTGGGTCGCCCCGCCGTGGCAATCCCAGACGGTCAGGCGGTTACCGTTGGTGTAGTGGTCACCGTCCAGCGTCAAGCATTTGCCTGAGTGCGGGTTGTAGTACTGGTTGCGCGGCGTGTAGTACCAGGTTTGAGACGGAGCACCGTTGCAATCCCAGAGGTGGGTGTACGTTCCGTTCTCGGTCCCCTGATATTCGAGGTCGACGCACTTGCCCATGACAGACAACGTATTTCCGTCATAAGTAACGCGCTGGGCGGAAACTGAGGCACAGTCGTAGAGCTGGATGGGCGTCCCATTACCGGATGCACCATCTCGAACATCGATGCACTTTTGCCCCTGATTCACGACGTTGCCGTTACCGGCCGTGTTCTGTCCCATGAAGAGGACGTCCCAGGCATGGAGGTTGTCGACGTCGATATCGACGTAGTTGCCCGTCTCGTCGGTGCCGAGCCTCGTGGGCAGGGCGACGGCTCGCGTCCCCCGCTCAGTGTCCGGGGTGACTTTGTAAACGGTGCCCGGCGTGGGCGAGTCGCCGTAGTGGTAGCGCACTGTGAAGGCACCTGTGTCCCTCACCGAGTTACCGGGATCGCGCCAGAATTCATCATTGTTGAGCAGGTTAATCAGGTGAATAACATCCATCCCGCTCGAGCGCATGACGCGGGCGTAGATCGTGTTTTTCAGCCCGTTGCGCGACACGTTGTATCCGGGAATCTCAACGATTGAGTCGTCGAGGGGACGCAGGGTCGGCCCGTAGAACAGTTCCTCGTATCCGGTGGTGACGTCGTAGTAGCGCGTGATCCACTGCGTCAGTTCCTCATCCATCCACTTGGTGCGATCCGGGAAGTAGGCGGCGGCAATCATACGATCACCCTGCCCCATCTCGATATGGCTGGCACCGTTGGCCGCGAGCGCCGCGTCGAACAGCTGGACGGAGGGGGTGGAGAAGGAGTTGATGTGTAGCTCGTCTAGGTTGATGTACCCGTAGTCGCCCTCGTCAACGCTGATCGTGACGGTATGGTCGCCCTGGCTGAGATAGGCCCAGGTGCCTCCCTCGATGTTCCAGTGGTCCCAGTCTTGCGTCAGTCCGAGGAGGACGTTGCGCGAGACGATGCGCCCATCGACGGAGAACGTTCTCGCCGCCATGTCTCCCGTGGCGTTGGACCACCTGGGGACGAGGCCGTAGTTGCGCGAGGCGTCCACGTGGATGCGGAAGGTCACGGAGTCTCCTCGTTCACCGAAGTGATCGATGAATCCCGTGCCGGAGTAGTCGCGGTGATCGGTAGCGACCTGCACACCCGTGCGTGACACGGTCGATGCTTCGGCCTCGTACCCTGGCCCGTTGTTCCACTTGTTGTTGACGTATCCGGCGACGACGGCGGGCTTGTTCCCCGACAGGATGCGCTGTTGCTGGAGGTAGTTTTGCACTTCCTCGTAGCGTTCGTGGGAGTCCCACATTTCCGTGTACTCGTAGGTCGCGGATCCGGCGGCCATGTGGTCCATCCCGAATCCGTCAACCGCGTTCATTCCGACGGGTTTTCCGGTCGCGTCCATGGTCTGATCGATGAGTGTTCCAAATGCTTTGGGCAGGTCGACGGGAATGCCACTTGTCGTGGCCATGCCTCCCTGGTGATCGTCGCTGTGTCCCCAATCGCCGAGCTGATCCAGGTGTGTCCCGTCGAACCCGATGTCGTCGGTCTGGTGGACGTACTGGGAGACGATGTGCGAGCGCCACTGCGGGTTGGATGGGTCCATGATCCACAGCGTGGAGTCCGGACGGTTCGCCAACATTTCGAAGGACCAAGGGCTGCCGCTGGAGCGGTAGGTGAGCCGCCAGTCCGGGCTCACCCCGTATGATTCGTAACCGTTGAGAGCCGCATAGCTCATGGAATACGGGTAGGCGTCGACGGAACGCCACTGGGCAGCGTTGATGAGGCCTTCAATGGTGTCTCGCGACATCTTCTCCCCACCCCACGACGACCAGGTCGGCGCGACGGAGTTTCCCTCGTAGGGAACCGGTGCCTCGTGGCGGTACATCCAGTCGTAGAACTGCAGGGCGTTGATGTGGTACTTCTGGGCGAGGTCGTCGATGACCCGCTGTTGATCTTCTCCGCTCATGCCTTCCGGGTAGGAGTCCAGGAAGCCGAAGCGCAGGTAGCGATACGGGTCGGAGGACACGTCCAGAGCGGTCTCGCCCTTCGCCCCATTGTCTGAGTCGGCTTCGATGACGTACCCCGTGTAGTCGCGGTCGGGGGCGCTGAACTCCCAGGATGCGCGCCCGTATCCGTCGACGGCTCGATCATCCGAGACCATGACCTGTTCTCCCAGGTGCATGAGTCGAAAACGAACGTGCGACGCTCCGCTGACCTGCGCGGTCACGTCGACGGTCTGGTTGGGCAAATACCGGGCGTTTTCTGTCCACACGCGCGTGATCTGCGCCTGCGCGTACGAGGGCGTCATCATCCCGATGACGCCGCAAGCGGTCGCCGCTGCCGTCGCGACAACCGCAAATTTCGCGGGTAATACTCGCGATTTCATGGTGTGTTCCTTTTCAAGACATCGTTGTCTACCCCGCGCGTGGGTCGGGCGAGGACGGAGCACAGATGGCCTCCGTCGAGCGCGCATGCTGCATGCGCGCGTCGAGGCTTCATCTCCCCTGATAGGTGACGAGGCCTATGAAGACCCCCGGGACCCCATCGTTGGCAGCCCCGGGGGAATCGTCATGTGGAGTTAGCGAATGTAGACTCGAGCCTCCCATTCTCCGAGGGTTTCCGGGACTCCCCGGTCCTCCTCGGACAGGTCGCGGTTGGCCAGGAGGAGGTCCCCGCTCACCCCGCGCGCCGCATCGCCGAGGGAGGCGGGCTGGGAGGAGAGGTTGACGAGGACGGTTGCCACGGCCTCGCCGAGGGTGCGGCGGTAGGCGAAGACCGCGGGCGAGGGGGTGTTGATGCGCTCAAATGAGCCGGCCGCGATGACGGGCAGGCCGTGGCGGATGTCCGCGAGCGCGCGGTAGTAGGCATACACGGAGGACGGGTCGCCTATCTGGGAGGCGGCGTTGATCTCCGTGTAGTTAGGGGTGACGCCGATCCACGGGGTGCCGTCCGTGAAACCGGCGTTCTCGTTTCCGTCCCACTGGACGGGGGTGCGCGCGTTGTCGCGACCGGTGAAGGCCAGCCCCTTCAGGACACACTCGGGGGCCTCCCCCGACTCCACGGCCTCGCGGTAGTAGCGCAGAGCCTCGACGTCTCGGTAGTCGTCGATGCCCCCGAAGACGCTGTTTGTCATGCCGAGCTCCTCGCCCTGATACACGTAGGGCGTGCCACGCAGCATGTGCAGGGCGGTGGCCAGAGCCGTTGCCGACTCGTAGCGGTATTCCTCGTCACCAAAGCGGCTGACGGCGCGCGGCTGATCGTGATTGTCCAGGTAGAGGCTGTTCCAGCCGACCTCACCCTGGGCCTCCTGCCAGGCGCTCAGGCAGTCGGCGAGCTCGCCGGGGCGCAGCGGGCGCGGGTGGAACTTCCCAGCTTCGAGGCCGAGGTCAACGTGGTCGAATTGGAACACCATGTCAAGCTCACGCCGAGCCGGATCCGTGAACAGCAGGACGTTGTCGCGGCGCACGCCGGGACACTCGCCGACCGTCATGGTGCCGCTGCGCCCCTCGAACACTTCGCGGCGCATCTCGGCGAGGTATTCGTGCAGGTGCGGGCCTTCGGAGAAGTACGGGAAACCCTCACCCCACGCGCGCCCGGGATAGACGATGCCGTCGGGCAGACCCGGGTCCTTCGAGATCAGGTTGATGACGTCCATGCGGAAGCCGTCGATGCCGCGGTCGAGCCACCAGTTCATCATCTCGTAGACGGCGGAGCGCACCTCGGGGTTGTCCCAGTTCAGGTCGGGCTGCTTCCTGTGGAACAGGTGCAGGTAGTACTGGCCCGTAGCCTCGTCCCACTCCCAGGCCGAGCCGGAGAAGAAGGACCCCCAGTTGTTGGGCTCAGCCCCGGCCTCGCCGCCCACGCACCCGGGGCGGGGATCACGCCAGATGTACCAGTCGCGCTTCGGGTTATCCCGCGAGGAGCGCGACTGGGCGAACCACGGATTCTCGTCCGAGGAATGGTTGACGACCAGGTCCATGACGAGGCGCATGCCCCTCTCGTGGACACCCTCCAGCAGGCGATCAAAGTCCGACAGCGTGCCGAACATCGGGTCGATGTCGTAGTAGTCGGCGATGTCGTAGCCGTTGTCCGCCTGCGGGGAGGCATAGATCGGCGAGAGCCACAGGACATCCACGCCCAGGGATTTCAGGTAGTCGAGCTTGGAGCGGATGCCCTCGAGGTCGCCGAAGCCGTCGCCGTTGGAGTCTTTGAAGGAGCGCGGGTAGATCTGGTAGACGACCGCGCCCTTCCACCACTCGTCGGGGCCCAGGCCGTTGCCTGCGGGGTTCAGCGCATCGTTACAGAAGAACATGGAGCACCTGCCATACGTTGAGGTCGGGGAGGGAAACAACGGCCTGGCCGTCGACGATACGCACGTCCAGGGGGACGAGGGTCGAGCCCGCGTCGGGATCCGCCGCATACACCCGCGGCACGCACCCGAACAGGGGTTTCAGACGCAGCGTACCGCCTCGCAGCGCGATCGCCGGGCGGTGGGGGCCGTCCCACACCGTGTCGGACTGGCCCACGAGGTTGATGAGGTGGACAACCAGGGCGTCGCCCGCGCGGGTGACACGCCGCCACACGCAGCCCGGGGAAGCCTCCCAGCACACGGGCGCCGCTTCGAAGGACACGTCGATATCCCCGTTGTACTCGCCCACGTACGAGGCCGTCACGTCAACGATCCCGGGGTCCATGAGGATCTCGTCGTTCGCGACGAGGAAGTCGTACCAGTTCGCGAGCATGTCGAGGGTCTCGTCCTCGGCGGGCATGTTGCGTACGTAGTACGGATCAACGAGGAGTCGGCCGTCCTCTCCGGCGAGGAGCTGGGTGGCACCGTGCGAGAAGAGCGTCGCCATCGTCAGGCGCGTCGATGCGTCGGCCACGTCCCGGGCAACCTTGTCATAGATGGACTGATAGGCCGCCAAGACGACGGGCTTCCCACCCGCGACGAGCCGCGCCCTCGTCGCCACGCGAGCCAGGGCCTCGTACGTGGTGACGGGCTCCCAGGGCTCGATGTAGACCGCATCCTGAGGGGCCGCCGGCGAGGACCACGTGGGGAAATCGTTGACGTTGTTGAACACGAGCATCGCGTCCGGCACGGCACCGCGCACCCCTCGGATGAGAGTGTCGAAGGAGGCGGCCACGTCGACGATCTCGCCGTCGGGGCGGACGGCCATCTTCGGGTAGCCGTACTGGTCGAGGTGGAAGCCATCGAAGCCGACCTCGCGCGCGGCAGCCGCCACGTCTGCGGCGAAGTGCTCAAGCCAGCGCGGATGGGCGGGATCGACGATGCGCAGGAAGTCGGCGAGCGAGTAAGGCTCCCCCGCCGCATCCAGCAGGGCCGCATCCTCCCACTGCTCCCATTCGTCATTGCCGACGCCGTACACGGCCGCGTAGCCGATCGACCGCGCGCCCGCCGCCCGCAGCGCCTCGACGAGGGCGCGCACGGTCGCCAGGGAAATCGGCTGGTCCAGGGCGTCGCGGTATTCCTCTCCCCCGCCCAACAGGTCGGCGTGCCGATACGCCCAGTCGTAGAACTGGATGCCGGTCAGGTGCAGGCGACGCGCGAAACGGGCCACGGCCTCGACGTCCTTTCCCGGACGGAAGGAGGCGACGAAGCCGTAGCGCAGTCGATCCGACGCCGACGCGCACACCTGCACGGCGCTCGACGCACCCGTCGAGGGCTGGGCGACGCCGTACCCGCCGACGCTCAGTTCTCCCAGATCGACGAGGCCGGGGCTGGCACAGCGAACCTCGCGCACCGCCTCGCCCAGGTGGGTAACGACGAGGTCGCCCGGGTGGGAGGCCTCGACGAGGATCGCCTGGCCGGGCAGGTAAACGGATTGTGTGGGGAGGAGCAAGGGAGTCATCCTTTCACGGCTCCTGCGGTCAGGCCCGCGACGAAGTGACGCTGGAAGATCAGGTACACGACGATAACGGGGAGGATCGCAATGAGGGACGCGGCAAACACGAGCCCCCACTGCGTGGAGTTTTGCCCGTGGAACAGCTGAATAGCGATCGGGAGGGTGCGTTTCGTTTCCGTCGAAATGACCGTGAGGGCCCAGGCGAACTCATCCCAGGTCGCCAAGAAGGTGAAGATGACGGTCGTCGCCAGCGCAGGCCGGGCCAGCGGCATCGCCAGGCGCCAGTAGCGGGTCCACACGTTCGCGCCATCGACCTCCATGGCCTCGTCGAGCTCGCGCGGGATCCCCTCGAAGAAACTACGTAGCAGGAATGTGTTGAGCGCCAGGTTTCCCGACACGTAGAACAGCACAAGGGCCAACAGGTTATCGATGAGGTGCAGCTGCTTGGTGAGCACGAACTGCGGGATAATCAGCATCATCGAAGGAATCATGAGGCCAAGGAGCAGGGCGCGGAAAAACCATTCCTTGCCCGGGAAGTCGAAGCGCGCGAACGCATAGGCCATCATCGAAGAGAGCCACACGGCCAGCACCGTCGAAGTCACGGACACGAACGCCGAGTTCAAGGCATAGCGGGAAAAATCCTGCGTCGTCCACGCCTGCACGAAGTTGTCGACCGTGCCCGGGTCGGGGATGAACTTCGGGGGCGTCTCCAGGACGTAAGCCTGCGGCTTGAAGGACGTCGACACCATGTAGGCGAAGGGCAGGATCATGACGATCGCGCCCACCGTCAGGACGACGAAGCGCAGCGACGTTCCCGCGGCGCGCATGGTCTTGCGTGACGTGCTCATGCTCCAGCCCTCTCGTCGTCACGGTTCAACACCTTGAGCTGAACAATCGAAATGATGAACACGAGGATCGTCAGGACGACGGCGATCGCCGAACCATACCCGAAGTTGAGGTCGGAGAACGCGAGGCGGTACATGTAGGTCAGCAGCACCTCGGTCTGGCCATTAGGCCCACCCTTCGTCATGAGCAGCACCGACGTGAAGACGTTGAGCCCGCCGATCACCAGCATGACGATGACGAAGACGGTGGCCGGCCAGATCGCCGGAACGGTCACGGCCTTGAAACGCTGCCACCAGTTCGCCCCATCGACGAGGGCGGCCTCCCCCAGCTCCTTCGGCACCCCCTGGAGGGCGGCAAGGAAGATCATCATCGACCAGCCGATCCCCTTCCACACGCCCAGCGCGCAGATTGCGATCATGGCGGTCCAACGGTTCGACAGCCACGAGGTGTCCCCCGCGCCGAGGTGGGCGCTGCCCAGCATGTAGTTGATGAGCCCCTGGTCGGCGAACAGGTACTTGAAGAGCAGGGAGACGACCACCCAGGACGTGACCACGGGCAGGTAGTAGAGCACCCGGAACAGGGGCTGAAGCGGCGCCTTCGAACGCAGCAGCATCGCGACGGCAAGGCCGAGGATGATCTGCGGGGGCACCGTCAGAGCCATGTAGATCCCGGAGTTGCCCAGCCCCGTCCAAAAGGACGGGTCATGGAAGGCCTTGACGTAGTTGTCCAGGCCGACGAAGTCCGAGTTCGAGCCCTTCACGATGTTCCAGTCGTAAAAGCTCATCTGCCCCGACCGCACCATGGGGTACAGGATGCACAGGGCGAAGAGGACCATGCCCGGGGCCAAGAAGAGGTAGGGGGCCACCGGGTTCCTCCGGGAGGAACGCCGACGCGCCCGAGGTGCCACGGCCTCGTGCGCGGTGGGGGTGCTCATGAGTTGTCCTTTCCCGGGCCCAGCCCCGCGCGTGGGGGCCGGGCCCGGTTGCAGGAGCGCCGCCGGATTACTTGGCGACGCTCAGGAGCGGGTCGATCTGCTGCGCAGCCTTCGTCAAGGCTTCCTTGACGGTCACCTTGCCTTCGAAGGCGGGGGTCAGCTCGGTCTTGAGGATCTCGTCGACCTTCCCGGCGTCGGGGATGGAGAGGCGAGACTTCGCGGTCTTGAGCTGCTCGGAGAAGATCTTGGTGCCCGGGGTCGCCTCGGCCTCCTCAGCCGCGTACTCGGCGACGACCGTCATCTGGCCGGCCTTGCTCATCGGCAGCTGGAACTCGCGCGACTGGGTGAACTCGAGGAACTTGTACGAGGCCTCGAGATCCTTGGTCTGTTCCGTGATGACGATGGACTCGCCGCCGACGACCGAGATCGATCCGCCCTCACCGGCGGGGACCTTCGAGTAGGTGGGCTTGAAGTCCGGGTACGAGCCCGCCCAGATCTGATCCATCCACGGGCCGTCGAGGATCGTCGCGTACTCGCCGTTCGGCATGCCATCCTGCGTCTTAGTCGCACCCTCGTTGCCGATAATCGCGTTGGGGATCTGCCCCTCCTTGTACAGGTCGACGAGGAACTGGACGCCGGCCACGGACTTATCGGAGTCCAGGTAGCCCGATGCCTTGGTCTGGTCGGGGTCGGAAATGTCGCCGCCCGCGCTCCAGATCCACGGCATGATGTTCCACTGCGAGATGTCCCCGTCGGCGAAGGCATAGACCGAGCCGCCAGCATCCTTCGCCTTGGCGGCGAGGTCCTTCAGTTCATCGAAGGTCTCGGGGGCCTTGTCGACGCCAAGCTTGGCGAGGGCATCGGGGTTGGAGATGAGCACGCGCGTGTTCGTGTCCAGGGGCAGGCCGTAGTGGTGACCGTTGTACAGGGTCGTGCCGAGCAGGCCCGGGTAGACCTTGGACGCCAAGGCCTCGTAGTTCGGCATGTTGCCGTCGAGCTGCTTGAGGACACCCAGCTTGGCGAACTGTGCGTTCCAACCGAGGTCGGTACGGATCAGGTCGGGCAGCTCCCCGGCCGCGGCGCCGGTCGTGAGCTTCTGCTTGAGGCCGTCGTAGGGCATGTCGACGTACTTGATGGTGATTCCGGGGTTGGCCTTCTCGAAGGCGGGGATGATTTCCTTCTCCAACGCGTCCTTCTGGGCGCTGTTGGAGCCCGCGCCGTACGTGCCCCACAGGGTGAGTTCGACGGTCGCAGAGCCGGAACCGGATCCGGAAGACGATGACTGGTCGGCTGTGTTGCCGCCACAGGCTGCAAGCATCGAGGCCGCAGCGAAAAGGGTGACACCGACGGTAAGGAGACGCTTCTGCTTCATTGCACTGTGCACTTTCTCGTGATCGCGGCCACCATTGGCCGCTTGCCACTAATTTCACCACGCAAAATTAGTCATGTCAATAGGCTAGGCAAAATTGAAATTTGCATGTAATCTTTCTTTCACCAGAAAGGAACGGTCATGACCTGGCAGCCCAAAGACGAGCTCGCTTCTGCGGTCGCTCTCGAAGTCCTCATCCACGGCCCGCTCGGCCGCGCTGAGCTGGCACGACGCCTCGGCCTGGCCCCCGCGACGCTGACGCGCATCTCGACGGAACTCATCGCCTCCGGCCTCCTCGCCGAGGTCCCCGAGGCTACCCAGCGCACCTCCGGCCGCCCCACGATCCCCCTCGACGTCGTCCCCTCCTCGCACTACTTCCTCGGCATCAAGCTGACGGACAGCGCCCTCGACGCCACCGTCATCGACTTGAAGGCGACGCCTCGCGACTCCTACCGCATCCCCCTCGAATCCCTCAACCCCGTCCGCGTCGTCCGCGCAATCGCGGACCTGGCGCACCTCGCCCGCTCGGCCTACCGCATCGACGCGATCGGCATCGCCGTCGGCGGCATCGTGAATGCCGACGGCGCCGTCGAGTCGGCCCCCTTCCTCAAGTGGAACAACGTTCCACTCGCCTCCCTCGTCTCCGAGGCCACCCACCTGCCCACCTTCGTCGCCAACGACCTGTCCGCCTACACGCAGATCCAGCACTGGTTCGGGTCGGGCACCGGACACTCCAACTTCGCGGTTATCACGGTCGGCGTGGGCGTGGGATACGGATGCGTCGCTAACGGGGCACGCCTGGAGAACGAGGACTCGGGCATCGGCCTCGTCGGCCACTGGCCACTCGATCCACTCGGCCCAATCTGCTCCCAGGGGCACCGAGGCTGCGCCGAGGCCATGCTGACGACGCCCGCGATCTGCCGGGACGCGTCGGCGGCGCTCGGACGTCCACTCGAGTGGAGCGACGTCATCGCTCTCGCCTCCGACAAACACCCCGCGGTGACGGCGTTTTTGGCGGCCTCGGGGCGCGCCCTCGGCAGGCTCATCGGCCTGGTCGCGTCGCTGACATCTCCGGAACTGGTGATCATCGGCGGCGAGGGTGTCGCACTCGCGTCACTGAGCGGCGAGGCCCTGCAGGCCGGCATCGCCGAAGTACGCGACCCGCGCGCCTCATCGATTCGTGTCACCCTCTCTGACGGCTCCAACGAGGCCTGGTCGCGCGGCGCCGGCGTCATCGCGTTGCAGGGTTTCATCGCATCCCAGGCCGCGTAGCACGTTCCGTCGCGGCGCTGCTGCGTCGGGCCTGCGAGGTCGGCCCGGTCAGCGCGCCGGCGCGTCGGCTGACAGGCTCCCCCTTCAGGCTACCGGCCTGACCGCGGCGTGGGTCAACGCCGCCTCCGATCAATAGCAGTCATCAAGCCAGTGTTCAAAGCACAACTCGCCCGCCCCACAAAAGTCGCATGCAATTCCCACAGAGCCCGCGTCCACCCTGGGAACAAAACGGCAGAATCTCAACGATTTGAGTTCATGATGTGACATGCCTTGAGGGGAATTGCATGCGAAATTTCTCCCCGGCTCATGAGAGGCGGCCGCAAGGACTGCGGACGCACATAGACACGTTCCCCATGATGGCTTTCAGTGGCTCATCCGCGAAAAAGTTCGCCCGGCACGGCCCTTTCGCAGCAGTTCCGCGAAAAACTTCGCCCATCACGGGGCTTTCAGTGGCTCATCCGCGAAAAAACTCGCCCGGCATAGGGCTTTCAGTGGCTCATCCGCGAAATAACTCGCCCAGCACGCCTGAAAACAGCATTTTTCGCCCGTTTTGGGCTTGCAGGGCGAACTTTTTCGCGCTCACACCCATTCCGGGTCGCGCAGGGCGAACTTTTTCGCACATAGCACGCGATGAAGGCAACTTTGAAACCACCAACACCTTTGCACGACACACTGCGCGCCCCCTTGAAACCAGCAACACCTTTGCAGGCCACGCTGCGCGCCCCCTTGAAACCGACAACACCTTTGCAGGGTCGAAATGGCCCAATAATGGCCTTTCATCGCTCGCAAAGGCGATGACGGTTTCATTCTGCTGCAAGGAAGTGCTAGCAAAGGTGCTGTCGGTTTCATAGCGAGGTACGAACACCCCAACTATGGCCAAACCAGGCGCACCCACGGGGCACGGTGGGACCGCGAAAGACAGAGCACTCCTGTATGCGCTGGTGCAGGACATAAGAAACAGCAGGCTCCAGAAAAGTTGCACGTAATTCATTTGAAGAAAGTTTCAACAAACGCTGAAAACGTTGCAATTCCAACGAGGCGCATTCAAGATTTGAAACAGTCGTAGGGGAATTACGTGCGAAATTTGTGAGCATCAACGGCGACGCCCGTGGGCGGTGGCGGGGCCTGGCCGGGCACACCAGAACCACAGGCACCGCCGGTGTGGAGGGCGCCGGAGAAAACAGAGAGCCAGGCTGCGGTGCCCGCGTGCGGTGGCGGGGCCTGGCCGGGCACACCAGAACCACAGGCCCCGCCGGTGTGGAGGGCGCCGGAGGGACCGGAGGGCACGGGCGGGCTTCGAACCGGGCCTGGCTGCAGCGCCCGTGGGCGGTGGCGGGGCCTGGCTGCCGCGCCCGTGAGTGGCGGCGGGTCCTGGCCGGGCCACACGCCAGCACACCAGGTGCCGCCAGTGTGGAGGGCGCCGGAGGGACCGGAGGGCCTGGCTGCGGTGCCCGTGGGCGGTGGCGGGGCCTGGCCGGGCTTCGAGACGACGCGCCGAGCGAAGCTCGCGGCGCGGACGGCTCGCGGGCGGGCCGCCGCCCACGGGCACAACCAGCAGCCCGGCCCCACAGCAGGATCAGACGGCGCCCGGAACACCAGCGGGGCCACAAACACAAACACAGACACGACAAAGCGGGCCGGAACCATTCGGTTCCGGCCCGCCCTCAATGCTCAGTGGCGATCAGCAGCGCGTGACAACTGTCGCCAGCGCACGACAGGTCAGTAGTGCACGACCACCGTGTCGCCCATGTCGGTCCAGTCGTAGATGAACTTCGCGGCGTCGACGGGCATGTTCACGCAGCCGTGGGAGCCACCGTAGCCGCTCCAGCCGAAGGAGGAACGCCAGGGGGCACCGTGCATCGCATAGCCACCGCTGAAGTAGGTGACCCACGGGACGCCTTCGGTCTCATACTTGGTGCCGTCGGCGTTCTCGCCGCGCATGGTCTGCACGTCGTACTTGAGGTACACGTGGAAGGTACCGACAATGGTGGGCGTCTCGGGAGCGCCGGGAACCATGTAGAAGGGGCCGCCGGCAACCTTGCCGCCGACGTAGGCGGTGACGGAGTTGTCGGTGAGATTAACGTCGACCCACTTCTCGCCTTCGGCTGCCTGGTAGACCAGGTTTTCGGTGCCCTCGGCGACCTGCTTGGTCTCGGAGCCGGGCTCGACGTCGTCGTAGTGGAACAGGCCCTCGTACGCCTTGCCGTCGGTCATGGCGGCGACGACGTCCTTGGTGATCTGCTCGGTGTTGTTGGTCTTGAGGCCCTTCTTGCCTTCGCGGGCGACGGTCAGGACGTTGCCGGAGGAGTCGACGTTGTCGACGCGGTTCTCGGGCTTGACGTCGGTCTTTGCGGCCAGCGCGTTGACCCAGTCGGCGACCTTGACGGAGTTGATGGACGGGTCCTCGAGGCTGCCGTCATCCTTGGTGAGGAATTCGACCCACTTGACCTTGTCGGAGCGCTCGGCGGAGAAGGTGTCGATGCCGTCGGAGATTTCGATGTTCGTCTCGAGGAGGGCGTTGGCCTTCTCGGCGACGGCCTCGGCGTTCTCGGTGGTGATGGAGGGTTCCATCTCACTCACGCTCACGTCCTGGGTGACGGAGGTGAGGGTGGCGCCCGCCTGCTTGACGGCGGAGGCGACGTCCTCGGTGGACACGCCGTTTCCGTTCTGCGCGGGGGTGAAGGTGAAGGATTCGCCGTCCTCGGCAACGATCACCGAGGCGTCCTTCATTTCCGAGGTGAGGGTCGAGTTCGCGGTCGCGGCGAGCTTCTTGATGGACTCCTCGCTGACGGTGACGACGGGCTCGATGTCGCGCTTGGAGAAGAGGGCGCTGACGAACGCGGGAAGGGACGTGGAGCCCTTCATGGCGGCGTCGGCGGTCTCATCGGCCTCGACCGTGATACCTGCTTCGTTGAGCGAGGCCTCGGTGGTCTTGCCTTCGACGGTGAGCGTGACGGTCGTGGCGTCGGCGCGCTCGTTGACGGCGGCGATCACCTGGTCGCGGGTCATGCCCGCGACGGGTGTGCCGGCGACGGTCGTGCCCGGCAGGGCGCGCCCGGAGTAGTTGGCCGCATACACGATGCCGGCACAGACGACGAGGAGGACGAGGGCGCTCACGACGCCAATCGCCCATCTGGTTTTCAAGGATAGTTTTTTGAGCATCGTTTCCTATCGTATAACCTCATGCATGCCCACGCGGAAATTCCGTTGAATTTTCAGCTGCGTTCTCTGCCACAAGGAATTGGGCGCATTTTAGCCATTTCAACCGACAAACGTGATTTTTGCCGCGAGGTCCCTTGCTACCTGCGAGAACGCAAGAGCTTATCCTGGTTGTATATGCGTTCGCCGTCGACTTTGGGAGGCTCATCATGACTGCGCCGCGACTTCTTGTTGTGCCGGGAGGCACCGCTATCGGTGCGGTCGCTCTGGCGAATGCGTCGATTCATAAGCTCGTCGAGCTCTACGAGGAGCGCCAGGCGGATCCGAATCATCCGGCGCCGCACACGGTCGTCGTCCTGCGCGCCCCGGAGGATGTGCCCCCGGCGACGCTGCGTGGATCTGCGGTGTCCCCTGAGGAGGCTTTCCCGGAGGACCGCTACCCCGGCCTCGCCGAGGCGATCAACGCGGACCCAAATTTCTTCGACGGCATCGACCTGGTTGTCCCGACGTCGGGGTCGAGCGCGGGCAGCCCGCGCCTCGTTGGCCTGTCGATCGAGGCGCTCATGGCCTCAGCGAAGGCCACCGAGCTGGCCCTGGAGGGCCCGGGCCGTTGGATTTTGGCGATGCCTGCGCACCACATCGCGGGTGCGATGATCCTGCTGCGCGCGGCGGTCGCGGAGACGAACCCGCAGATCGTTGACACGTCCGAGGGCTTCGACCCCCGCGCTCTCCTGCCTGCGATTCAGGGCGCCACGCAGGACGACATGCCCGGCTACCTGTCGCTCGTACCCACCCAGCTCACCCAGTGCCTCGACGCTGGCGAGGAGGTCGTGGGGCCGCTGCGCTCGCTGGCAGCGATCCTCGTGGGTGGGGCGGCGACGAACCAGCAGCTGCTCGCTCGTGCCACCGAGGCTGGGCTGAAGGTGCGCCTCACCTACGGCATGACGGAGACGGCGGGCGGCTGCGTCTACGACGGCAAGCCCCTGCCGGGCACGTCGGTGCGCGCGGTGGATTGGGATGGGCGTACGCGCCTGGCGATCCACGGACCGACGCTGATGACTCGCTACCTGGACGCGGAGAGCCCCTTCTTCGACGAGGGCGGCCACCGTTGGCTGCTCACCGGGGACCTGGGCATTATCCGGGCTTCGGGGACGGTGGAGGTGCGCGGCCGCGCGGACGATGTGATCGTCTCGGGTGGCCTGTCGATCGCACCGGGGCCGGTGCGCCGCGTGGTGCGTTCATTCGACGGCATTTCGGACGCGTGGATTTTGGGCACCCCGGATGAGAAGTGGGGCCACGTCGTGACCGCGCTCGTGGTTGTCGATCAGATGCCGTCGGATTCGCTGGAGATGGCGGAGCTCGGCTCGGCGATCCGCGAGCACGCGGCGGCACACATCGGGCGCGCGCAGGCTCCTCGCCGGGTTGTGGCCGTCGAGTCCCTCCCCTACCTGGGCTTCGACAAGATCGACCGCGCCGCCGCCGCGCAGGCTGCGTCCGAGGCCTCGGGCACCGAGCGGGAGTGGGTGCGCTAACCCGCTGCCCGGACCCGCGCCCGCTCCAACTACACTGGTGGGCATGGCTTCCGTTTCTGACTGGATTGAAGGCGCTCGTCTGCGCACCCTCCCTGCCGCCGCCGCGCCCGTGATTGTGGGTTCTGCGGCCGCGCACTACCTGGGGGGTTTCAGCGCGGCGCGCGCTGCCTTGGCGCTGCTGGTGGCGCTGGCCCTGCAGGTGGGGGTCAATTACGCGAACGATTATTCGGATGGTATTCGCGGCACGGACGATAACCGTAAGGGGCCCGCGCGCTTGACGGGCGGCGGCCTCGCCAAGCCGAAGACTGTCCTGGCGGCCGCGCTCGGCTCCTTCGCGGTGGCCGGCGTGGCGGGCCTCGCCCTGGTTGCCGTGTCGGGTACCTGGTGGCTGATCGCTGCGGGCGCCGCAGCGGTCGTGGCCGCGTGGTTCTACACGGGCGGCAAGCACCCGTACGCCTACATGGGCATCGGCCTGTCCGAGCTGATGGTCTTCGTGTTCTTCGGTCTCCTCGCGTGCGTGGGCACGACGTGGACGCAGGTGCAGTCGGCTCCGTGGTGGCTGTGGATGAGCGCGTCGGCGCTGGGCCTGCTGTCGGTGGCGCTACTGATGGCCAATAACATTCGAGATATTCCGACGGACCACGAGTCGGGCAAGATGACCGCCGCCGTGCGCCTGGGTGATCGCCCGTCGCGCTGGGTGTTTGCGGCGTGCGCGTGGCTTCCGGTCGCCCTCATCATCGTGCTGGGCGTCGCGGTGGGGCTGCTTCCCCTCGCGACGGGCGCGCTGGGCGTGGGCGCGGGAGCGTGGGCGGCCGGCGTGAGTCTGCCGGTCCTCACCGGTGCCTCGGGCCGCGAGCTCATCACGGTGCTACGCAACACGGGGTTCTTCACCCTGGCGTGGGCGCTGTTGGCTGCACTCGCGCTGATCCTGTCCTAGGAACGCTGATCCTGTCCTAGGAACGAGGCCGGGGAGACCCTGCGCTCCCCCGCCTCGTCCTCAGTGCCCGCGACGGTAGAGGTATTCGTGCAGCCAGTCGCCCGCGATGCCGGTCGCTGCCGCAACGACGCAGACGAGGGCGATGGCCCGGAAGGCGCCCGAGGCGAGCATCGGCGTGAACACGCCAATGCCGATCGCGGCGCTGCCCTGCATGGCGAGGTCGTTCATGGCGACGGCGCGCCCATTCTGGCCGGGCGCAACGGTCGCGAACACGGTGTCGTAGATGGGTGTGAACAGGGCACCGAAGCCCGCGTAGATGAAGCACATGGCAGCTGTGATAACCCACGGCCCCATGCTCATGCATAGCGCGATGAGGACGGTACCCGTGAGGATGAGGCTGACGCACGCGCGCACGGTGCGGCCGCGCCCGATGCGGGACATGACGGCTCCCGACGTCATGGCGGCGGCCAGGGCCACGCAGTAGGCGGGTAGGAGGCGCACGGACACCTGGGCGGGCGTAAGCCCGTAGTTGGCGGCACCGATGCCGTTCATGAGGGGTGCGACCGTGAAGTTCATGCAGTAGACAATCACGATGAGGCTGATCGAGCGCGCCCACGGCACGTTCGTAAAGAAGGATCGCGTGATGAAGGGGGCGCGCGCACGCCCGATGTAGCGCCAGAAGAGGACACCGCCGAGGATGAGGCCGGCGATGAGCCACCAGCGCGGGTTCGCGGCGACCAGGGTGAGTAGCAGGGCCAGTGAGGAGAAGATCGCGAGGCCCACGACGTCGACGCGCCCGGCGCGGGCACGCGCGGGGACTCGGCGCCCCATGATCGGCAGGAACGCGAGGCCTGCCAGGGGAATGAGGAGGAGAAGCGCCCAGTTGATGTCGGCGAGGATTCCGCCGGACAGCATGCCGATCGCCGTGCCGCCCTGGAAGGCTGCGCACATGAGGCCGACGTAGAGGCCTCGTCTCTTCGGGTCACGGATGGCGGTCGCCAGGATCATGTACGCGGAGGCGGCCGCCTGGTATCCGAGGGTTTGGAGCGCTCGGGCGACGATGATGCCGACCAGGGACGAGGAGAAGGCGAAGCCGAGCAGGGACCCCGCGACGATCAGGCCGACGCCCACGTCGACGATGCGACGCAGCGGAATGAAGTCACCAAGGGTTCCGTACAGGAAGCAGGCGACACCGAGGACGATGCCGGGGATCGCCGTGATGAGGCCGGAGGCGTCCCCCGCGCCGATGTCCTGGGCGACGCGGAGGTAGACCAGGTTGAACCCTTGGAGGGAGACGGTTCCGAGAGCGTAGATGCCGAGAAGCGGCAGGAGCACGCGCGCGGGTCCGTCCGCGTATTCGCCGTCCGTGGCGACGGTGCGCAAGTTGACCGCGGGGGCCGAGGCCTCCCCTCGGATGACCTGTGAAGGGACGGTGGCGACGCGGCAGGTGGGACCTGCCGCCCGCGATGAGATGAAGAAGCGGAGCGTGCGCACGGCGCTTAGTTCACCACAAATCAAACATTTAGTACTATTACAGGAAACTAGTGCTCGAATGAAGCTGTACTTAATTCAAGAAGGGCGAACAGACGCGGAGCACATACCGACACATAAGTGTCCAAAGCCACAACGTGGCACCCCTGACGTGGCACAATGAATCATCCCTCGCAAAGGAGCACCATGTCTCGCGTCATCGTTGTCGGTTCCATCAACCAGGACGTCACGGTCACCGTCGACCGTTTCCCGAGCCCCGGCGAAACGCTCTCGGGCACCTCGCTCACCTACGGCCTCGGCGGCAAGGGCGCGAACCAGGCTGCCGCGGCCGCGCATTCGGGGGTCCCCGTCTTCTTTGTAGGCGCGGTCGGCGCGGACCCCTCGGGCCAGCACCTGCGTGCGGCTCTGGCGTCTCACGGCGTGGACGTCACCCACCTGCGCGAGGTCGACGGGCCATCCGGGACCGCGCTCATCACTGTCGCCTCCTCGGGTGAGAATACGATCATCCTCGATGCCGGGGCGAACGCGACCGTAACCGTCGAGCCCGCCAAGGCCTCGTTGTTCCCCGCCCCCGCCGACGTCGTCGTCCTCCAGGCGGAGATCCCCGAGCGCGCCAATGCCGAAGCCCTCGCATGGGCGCACTCGTTTGGCGCGCGCGTCCTGCTCAACCTGGCCCCCGCGCGCCCCACCGACGCCGCTTTCATGGCGCGCGTCGACGTTCTCGTCGTCAACGAGACAGAGGCAGGCCTGACGCTCGGCATGCCCGCCCCCGCCAGCCCCACCGAGGCGATCGGCATCGCGCGGGCACTGCGAGGCCTCGGCCCCAAGCACGTCATGGTGACGCTCGGCGCGGACGGCGCGGCGTGGGCGTCGGGCAGCGAGGCCGGGCACTGCCCCGCCCTCACCCTCGGCGAGGCCGTGGACACCACGGGAGCCGGGGACGCGTGCGTGGGCGCGCTGGCCGCCGCTATGGCCCTCGGCAAGCCCTTCGCCGAGGCCGTGGCCGACGGAATCCGTGCCGGGTCGACAGCGGTCCTCGCGCCGGGCGCCGCCCCCTCGTACGCGAACCTCCCCCGCGTCACGCGCGCCTAAACGCCGCGCGGCTCCTCCGATTGCTCCGGGAGTGAACGCGCCAGCGTGAGACGGCCCACGCCCCTATGCTAGGGGCATGGCCAGGATCGTCTTCGTCGTCGCAATGCTCGCAGTCACCATTTACGCTGCCGCCGACTGGCACCGCACGCCCGAAGACGAGATGCCTGGAAAGATCGCCAAGCCCATCTGGCTGATGATCATCCTCTTCACCGCGACGATCGCTGCCATCGGCCCCATCGCATGGCTCGTCCTGCGGTGGGTATCGCGCGCAGAAAAGAAGCAGACCCGAGCGCCCGAGGCCCCCAAGCGTCCCTCCGCCCCCGACGACGACCCGGAGTTCCTGTTCCGTCTCGAGCGCGACATCCAGCGTAAGCGCCGCGAGGACGAGCGCCGCGCGCAGGAACAGCGTAAGCACTCCGAGGATGAGGGAAACGACCCCGCCGAGGATTCCGGCAACGAGGCCAACTGAGCGACGCTCACACCATCAGCCGCAGGTTCTACCCTGTCGCAGCACGACGCGAGGAGACCGGGCCGTTGAGGTCAGCCCCGGCCAGCGCGGTCAGCGTCGCAGGTCCGCCTGCGAATCCCCCGGCGTCATATCCTTCGCCATCGCAACGAGGTCCGCTGCGGGCTCCGCGTAGGACGTGCCCACAAGCGTCGCACCCGAGAAAATAAACGACGTGATCGACGCAAGCGCACAGTGGCGCGACTTCGGCGCGTGCGCCAGCGGCTGGCCGTTCACGAAGCGCGTGAGCGTCACGATCGGATTCTGATGGGACACGACGAGCGCCTCGCGTCCCCGGGCCTCGCGCAGCGCCGAGGAGAGGGCTGCGCTCATACGTGACGCGATATCCCGATAGGGCTCACCCCACGAGGGACGCAGCGGATTGCAGTAGTACTTGAAGTACTTCGGGTTCGCCAGCATCGCGCGGTTGGTGTTCACCGGCAGCCCCTCGAAGACGTTGTCCGACTCAATGAGGCGCGGATCCGACTGGATACTCAGGTCGTACGCAGCCGCCGTCGGCGCCGCCGTCAACTGCGCGCGCAGCAGCGGCGACGAAATCACGCGAGCAATATCCGCACCCGAATCCACCAGATACTCGGCGGTGCGGGCAGCCATCGCATGCCCCAGCTCCGTCAGCCCAAAACCGGGCAGTCGCCCGTACAAAACACCGTCGGGATTGTCCACCTCGCCGTGGCGCATAACGTGAATAATGGTGCGGTCCATGACACCCAAGTATAGGGCCCTGAATACACGAGAGGCCCGACCAAAAGGTCGGGCCTCCGCTCGCTCACTTCTTGTTGCGACGCTGGTGACGCGTCTTGCGCAGGAGCTTGCGGTGCTTCTTCTTCGCCATGCGCTTGCGGCGCTTCTTGATGACGGAGCCCATGGGGTTCCTCCCTCGTAGTGTGTGTGCGGCAGAGGTACTACCGCTGATGGATGATGGGTGCCCGAGCCGGGCACATCGTGCCTATACTACCCGCCAATGACGCGAGCCTGGTCACCAGAGTGATCTGCCATACCGGCCTGAATCATCTGGGCGACCGCGGCCTCCGGGACTCGGAAGCTCTTTCCGACGCGAATCGCGGGCATTTCGCCACTGTGAATCAAGCGGTACACAGTCATCTTAGAGACGCGCATGATGTCCGCCACTTCCGTGACAGTCATAAAGCGCGGCGCCGACTGCTGTTCCATTAATGACTCCCAGATATGCTCGCGAGGCGCGCTAAACCCGATTCGTTCACCGCTTACGTAGCCTCACGAAATATACTACTGCCCAACCGCATGGAAACTGCAACTTTGTCCACTTTTGTTGCAGAGTCGTTAAGGAGCATCGATGGCACCGGCACACAAGGGTCGTCAGCAGCGAGGGAAGACGCCTCGCTTACGTCCCAAACCCGGCGCTACCCGCTCCCTGATGCGCGGACGCGCCACGGCCTCGTCCCCCGTGCTCTCCGAGGAACCGCTGAGCCCGCAGCCCTCCCCCGTCGTACGACGCGTCCCCGAAGGCCCCCAGAACCCGCACGGCGAGGTACCCACCACAACCGTGCAGCGCGTGCGCGCGTGGCTGTCCAAGCAGGCCCGCTATTCACCTGCACGCCTCGCCCTGGGCACATTCGCGCTCATCATCGCTGTCATCACGGCACTCCTGATGTTGCCAATCTCCTCCTCGTCCGACACGCCAGCCCCCTTCGTCGACGTTCTCTTCACCGCCGTGTCCGCCGTCTGCGTCACCGGCCTGACCACCGTCGACACCGCGACCTACTGGTCCCCCTTCGGGCAGGCAGTCATCGCCGCCGGTATCGTCGTCGGCGGCCTGGGCGTCATGACCCTCGCGTCGATCCTCGGATTCGCTGTCTCGCGCCACCTCGGCCTCACCCAGCGCATGCTCGCCACGCAGGAAACCGGCACCGGCGCCATGGGCCAAATCTCTCTCCTGCTCAAGGCCGTCATCGCGACATCGCTGACCATGGAGGCCCTCCTGGCCGCCGTGTTCCTCCCGCGCTTCCTGTCGATGGGCATCGACCCCGTACGCGCCGTGTGGGACGCCGTCTTCATGGCGATCTCCGTGTTCAATAACGCAGGCTTCGTCATCCTGCCCGAAGGCCTCTCCCCCCACGTCACCGACTGGTGGATGCTCATCCCCATCATCCTGGGCACCACCGTGGGAGCCATCGGCTTCCCCGTCATCATGGACGTCGCCAAGAACCTGCGCACACCCCGGCGCTGGCGGCTCCACACCAAGCTCACCCTGTCGACCTACCTGATCCTCGCATTCGTGGGGGCACTCGCCCTGGCGCTCACCGAGTGGAACAATCCCGCGACCCTGGGCGCGATCGACACTCCCTCCAAGATCCTCAACGCGATGCTCGCCGGCGTGAACTCCCGCTCGTCCGGACTGTCCGCCCTGGACGTCGGCGCCATGCAGACCCAGACCCACTTCGTGCAGGACATTCTCATGATGATTGGCGGCGGCTCCGCATCCACGGCGGGCGGCGTGAAGGTCACAACCTTCGCGGTCCTTGTCCTGGCCGTCATCGCTGAGGCGCGAGGCGACCGCGACATCGAGACCTTCGGGCGACGCATCCCCACGAGCGCCGTCCGACTGGCGGTTGCCGTGTCGCTGCTAGGCTTGGCGCTCGTGGCCGTGTCCGTCGTCCTGCTGCTGTCAATGACGAGCTATTCTCTCGACATCATCCTGTTCGAGACCGCCTCCGCGTTCGCGACCGTAGGCCTGTCCACCGGCATCACCCCGATCTTGCCCGTCGGCGCCAAGTACGTCCTGATTTTCCTCATGTTTGCCGGCCGTACCGGCTCCATGACGGTGGCCGCGGCGCTCGCCCTGCGCGAGCGCTCCCGTGTCATCCGCATGCCGGAGGAGCGGCCGATCATCGGCTGATTGCTGGGGCGGCTGGCGCTCGCGCTTGAAACCCGTGACACCACTGCGCGGGTCCAACCGCCCAAAACAGGCCCATTCACACCCGCAAAGGCGACACCGGTTTCACCAACGTCCGACAAACACAACCGATCTCACCACCACAAGGCCCAACACAGCCCGGCATGAAACCCACGACACCAATGCGCGGCAGCCGACGCTCGCACTTGAAACCCGTGACACCAATGCACAGCTCCAACCGCCCAAAACAGGC
>JAHACW010000082.1 GCA_018375675.1 Actinomyces sp.
CCGCCCGCGAGGCTAGGCGTCCTCACTTCGTTCGGCGCCGCGCCTCGAAGCCCGCCCGTGCCCTCCGGTCCCTCCGGCGCCCTCCACACCGGCGGCGCCTGTGGTTCTGGTGTGAGTGGCCAGGCCCCGCGGCGGGCTCCAATCGGGCGTGCGTGTGTGCTTGTTCTGGCCTTGCCGCTGCATTCCGCGTGGGGATATTCGGAGAGTGTGGGCGCATCCGGATAGGTTGCCGCTATCCGGATGTTTGTTACCTATCCGGATGTGTTGCAGCCTGGGCACGGTGGCCTCCGTGCGGGGTGGCCACTGGCCCTGCTAGCGGCCTCAGGTGCTGCAGTTTCGCATGCAATTCCCTCTGAGCAGCTTGCTTGTTCGTGTCACTTTGTATCGCTGAGTCACTCCTGTTTGGGAATTGCATGCGGATTTGGGGTGGGGAGGGATTGTGGGTTCGGGGGAGGGGCGTATCGGGGGTGTGGCTATGGGCGTGGCTGGGGTCTCCTGGGGTGCAGATTTGGTGCGGATGTGGTGTGGATGAGTGCGCCTGGGAGTTTCTGGGGCCTAGATGGGACTGAAGTCCTATGTTTTCGCAGGTGGGAAGAAGTTTGAGCGGAAGCGGGTGACAGGACAAGGGATTTTCGTTGTGATACTTGACAGTTTGGGGGCGACAGGATGCTGAAAATAGGCTCAGTGGTGAATTTAGAGGGGTAGTGTCAAGCTTGGCAAAATTCCACATTATGATTTGTTTCCAGCCGTTAAAAAAGATAAAAATCGCCGAAAAGACGAGTTTTCATAGATTGAAACCACTAGGTAAAACGTTGATATCCTGCGAAAATATAGCTTTACTGTTTTTCTGTAATGTAGCCCACTCACAAAGCTGAAGAAAATGGGTTGCATTTTTCGGTAACCGCATCGTACGCTGAGTGTCATCAAGGTTGTGGAAAAACCTCTCGGGACATCCCCCCGAGTACGACACAGCGAAGCAACAGTCTTCAAGGAGATTGATTAATGGCAACGAGTCGAGCGCGCGCAGGCCACGCGCGGACCAAGCGAGCAGGAGCCGCGTCCCGCGCCCTGGCCGCCCTGGCTGTCGTGGCAACCGCCACCGGTACGCTGGTCGTCTCCCAGGCCGCCGCCCCCCAGGCCGCTCAGGCCGCCCAGGAGCCTGCCGCCTCCAAGATTGATGTTGGCGAGGTTTCCGCCTGGATTAACGGTGGCTACACGAGCGAAACCGAGGGTGGTGCGCACCTGAATGACAGCATCAGGTACGGTGTTGTTACCGGAATGTCGCAGAATCGCCTGCGCACGGGTGATCAGCCCGTAAATGCGTGGCTGAGTGGTACAACCGCAAAGAATATGGATGCGTGGGCGTACATTGCTCGAGGTGTGCCGTGGAAGTGGGATAACCAGACCGGCGACTATGGTGACACTCCTGCCAGCAAAGCCTGGATGCAGGCTCACTACGACCAGTGGGCTGCCGACCCCACGAAGATCTGGGTGAACGGCCAGAGCGCCATCGGTTTCAAGCCGAACAAACCTGGTGAGGTCGAGCCGGGTCAGACCTTCCTTCTTGGCGCGATCCGCCATAATAACCTGCCCATCGGGCAGGCTGATGCGCCGCACAAATTGGGACAGCCTTACCTTCAGGCCAACATCAACCTGGAATTTGCTGGACTATTCCCCGAGGGTCAGCAGAGAGAAGCTTTCCCCTTCGTCAACCACGAGACTTTCAACACCCTGGCCTCGACGATCATCTACCGCAAGGGCGGCGCCTACGTGAAGACACCGGGCGAGGCTGGTACGGGTACCTGTTCTACCAGTTTCGGTACTACTGGCTGGGACGTGAATCAGCTAGTCGGTGGAAGGCGGGTCCGTGACCTGGTCCTCGATGGTACCTACGGTCGTCCCGGTTACACGCCCTCCGGCGCCTTCATCGGTCCCGCCTATGAGCCGGACCCGGTGAACGCGGCGGATCGCTCGCAGGGTTACGTCAACAAGCCCGAATCTCGCTCCGGACGCATGTACTGTGTCAAGTACGTGGGCGAGGGTAACGGTGACTACGACCTGTACAGCCAGTACTACAACGGCGGTGCGGAGCAGCCTCACAACCAGCTCGTGAAGGAAGAGGTCACGCCTCGCACCTGGCCGGGTGCGAAGGGTAACGTTAACGAGGATCCCTACGTCTCCGACACCGTCAAGCTGCAGAAGACCGTCTCCGACAAGACCTTCACGAAGAACGGCCGCACCTACCGCTTGCAGCTGTGGGGATTCACCCCTGCGACGAATGCGACCAACTTCCTGACCCCGGAGAACTTCAACTCCATCCCGACGGCGGACTGCCCAGCGACCCCGCCGGCTGACGCCAAGCGCACCGACTACTTCGTGACGCAGGAGCTCTCGGTTAACTACGCCTGCCTCTACGGCGTCATCACCGAGGAGCGCTCCGTGCGCATCGCGAAGGCCGTCGAGGACCCGGCGGGCGCCAACCCGGCGATCCCTGCTGCCAACTTCGCGGTGACCACGGGCGACGCGTGGGCGGACAATACCGACCGCACGCCGGCGACCACCGGCACCGTGTCGGTCACGAAGCCCACGGCTGACTCCGCCCCCGCCAAGGCCTCGTACATCTCCGCAGCCGACCCGGCCGTGTCGCTGACCCCCACCGCCTTCGGTGAGGACCAGGCGAAGTACGACTCGACCTTCATCCCCTTCGAGGTCGGCAACTCCGACTTCACCATCACGGAGAAGGACATCAACACCGGCGGCGAGGACAAGTGGAACCTCAAGGACATCAAGTGCGTCAACGGCATCGGTGAAGACGTCGCCGTGACCAAGACCGAGCGCGGCGTCAACTTCAAGAACGTCGGCGGCGCAGCGTCCAACGAGGCAGCCCCCATCACCTGTACGTTCGTGAACGAATACCAGGCTCCCAAGCTGCGCGTCCAGAAGTCCATCGAGGCGAACGGCGGCGCCAACGGCGCCACGAGCTTCAACGTGGACTACAAGATCGTCGCCACCAACGACGGCTCGCTGGCCGCCAACACCGGCAAGCTCACCGACAAGCCCGACTTCGCCAAGGGTCTCGAGATCCAGTCCGCGAAGATCGCCGAAACGCAGGCCGGCCTGGACTCCGCGTCCAACGCCACCGCCACGAACGGCGTCTACACGCTGACCGACGGCGTCGAGCTGGCCCCGGGGGCCACCAAGGAATACTGGATCCGCTTCGCGGTCGTCCGTAACCCCGCAGCCGCCGGCTACAACGAGGCCGACCTGGCCTGCTCCATCAACGGGAACAACGAGCTGGCTCCCGGCAAGGGCCTCTTCAACGAGGTCCTGGCTGAGAACGGCAAGGACTCCGACGGTTCGTCCAACAACAAGGCCTGTGGCCCGACCGTTCCCCACGATTTCGTGGTGATCAAGGCCGGCACGCAGAACACGGGCAAGACCTTCGCGGATGCCTCGAACCAGTACACGGGCCCCAGCGGAGTCACGCTGTACCCCCTGTCGGGCGCCGAGTTCGCGATCTACAACGCCAACCCGAACACCGACGCGAACGCCACCGTGGTCAAGACCCTGACCCAGGCGACCGCGACCGACGGCTACTACTGGTCCGTCAACGACCTGAACCTCGACACCATGTACTGGCTCGTTGAGACCAAGGCACCCGCGGGACACTCGCTCCTGCCCAAGCCCATCGCGTTCACGCTGACCGCCTCCCGCGGCAACAGCTCGGGAACGACCGTGGAGCTTGCGGATGACCTCACGGACTCCGCCAAGTGGGCCAAGAGCGCCGTCCAGTCGTTCTCCTCCGAGGCCTCCAGCCTCCCCGGCCCCCAGGGCTTCCTGGTCGCCGGAACCCGCAAGGCCACCATCGTTGTCAAGGACACCGAGGTTGGCGAGCTGCCCAAGGCCGGCAGCACCGGAATCTACCCCTACATCGGCGTCGCAGCGGCGCTCATGTCCGGGGCGATGGTGATGACTGTGGTCACCACCAAGAGGCGCAAGGCAACCGCCTGAGCCACCCATGAGGTCCCGTGACCACGAGACCCACCATCAGAAAAAACTCCCGAAATCACACACACAGGAGAAAGAACACCTATGAGCACCACGAAGACCCGCCGCAGCCTGAGCCTGCTCGCAGCCTTCGCCGTCGCCGCCGGCGCGCTGGCCCTGCCCGCCGCCACCTCCGCGACCCAGGCTGCCCCCGCCTTCGGCCTCGCTGCCACCGTCGAGCGCGCCCCCTCGCTGGTCGACCTCGACACCTCCAAGACCGGCTCCATCACCATCCACAAGTACGTGAAGGACGCCACCAACGGCACCGCGGCCGGTAACGGCCTTGAGGACACCTCCGATCACGGCACCCCCCTCGATGGTGCCAAGTTCACCGTCGAGCGCCTGACCAACGTCGACCTCACCACGCAGGCCGGCTGGGAGAAGCTCGCTGGCTTCAACGGCAACGTTGACACCGCGAAGGCCGACGGCGTTGACGCTGCCGTCGCCAAGACCACCGCCGGCGGCGGCCTGGCCACCTTCTCCGGCCTCCCCCTCGGCGCCTACGTCGTGACCGAGACCGAGACCCCCGCCGGCTACGTCGGCGCGAAGCCCTTCATCATCACGGTGCCCATGACGCACCCGACCGATCTGAACAAGTGGGTCTACGACGTCCACGCCTACCCGAAGAACTCCAAGGCTGGCATCGAGAAGACCGTCGCCGACGAGAGCACCCCCGCCGTTGGTTCGGACATCTCCTACACCATCAAGTCGGACATCCCCGCCGCTGAGGCCCTCGACTTCTACGACGTCGTCGACCAGTACGACAAGCGCGTGGAGCTGCCCGAGGCCGGCATCACGCTGAAGATCATCGACGGCAAGACCGGCGAGGTCGCCCTGGCCAAGGACACCGACTACAAGCTGGTTGCCGCTGACGGCACCGATGGCAAGACCAAGTTCTGGACCGCCGAGTTCACCGCTGCCGGCCGCGCCAAGCTTGTCGCCAACCGCAAGGACGACAACACCAAGGTCCAGATGGATCTGGCTGGCACCGTCAAGGACAAGGTTGAGGCTGACGGCCTGTTCAAGAACAAGGCCATCCTGCTCCCCAACGCCCCCTCCAACGGCTGGAAGCCCAACTCGGGTGAGGTTCCCCCGCCGGACTACCCGAACTCCGAGGTTGTCTCCAAGTTCGGCAAGGTGAAGATCACGAAGGTCTCCTCCGTGGACACCACCGCCAAGCTGAAGGGCGCCGAGTTCGAGGTCTACCAGTGCACGCCTCAGACCACCCCGACCGCGAACTTCGAGTCCGTCGACGCGACCCTCGACAAGAAGCTGTCGCCCGCCGGCACCACGACCTACGTGACCGACGCCAACGGTGAGGTCACCATCGACGGCCTGCGCAACAACGACTGGGCGAACAACGCCAAGGTCGCCAAGCCCGGCTACTACTGCCTCGTCGAGACCAAGGCCCCCGAGGGCTTCGAGCTCCAGACCCGCCCGATCGCCTTCCAGGTCCTCGAGTCCAACTCCACCGCTGACAACGAGTACACCCTCAACACCACGGTGAAGGACGTCCCGAAGAACGGTGGCTTCAACCTGCCGCTGACCGGTGCTGCCGGTGTTGGCGTCCTGATCGGCGCTGGCGCCCTCCTTGTGGGCGGCTCCGGTGCGATCGCGCTGGCCAACAAGCGCCGCAAGGAGGAGAAAAAGAATCTGATTAAGGACAAGGGCATCAAGTGGTATGAGTTTCAAAAGAAAAAAGAAGC
>JAHACW010000083.1 GCA_018375675.1 Actinomyces sp.
GCCCAGCCTCCATTCCGAACCTGGAAGCTAAGCCCGGCAGCGCCAATGGTACTGCAACCGCCAGGTTGTGGGAGAGTAGGACACCGCCACAACACACTTGGTCGAGAGGGACGGACCGCGATAGCGTGCCGTCCCTCTCGTTTTTGCGGCCCCATGCCGCTGATAAGCTGCCCGTCGTCTACTATTGGGTGGTTGAACGCGCACGATGCGCACCATGAACAAGAGCGCGCCAACCGGCGCAGGAATAGAGGATAGACACCATGGCAGAAGAGACTCGAGGACGCGGCGAATTCGGCCGTGGTGGATACCAGAAGCGCCAGCCGCAGTGGCGCGATCGCGACGGGGAACGATCCGACCGCGGCGAGCGTGGTGGCTTCCGTCGTGATGATCGTCGTGGTGGCTTCCGCGACGACCGTCGTGATGGCGAGCGCGGTGGTTTCCAGCGTCGCGACAATGATCGTCGTGACTTTGGTTCGCGCGATGATCGTCGTGGGGACCGCGGCGGCTACCAGCGGCGCGACGACCGCCGTGGAAATTTCGAGGACCGCGGCGAGCGTGGCGGCTTCCGTCGTGATGATCGTCGTGACGGTGATCGTGGCTTCCAGCGTCGTGATGATCGTCGTGGTGGCTTCCGCGACGACCGTCGTGATGGCGAGCGCGGTGGTTTCCAGCGTCGCGACAATGATCGTCGTGGGGACCGCGGCGGCTACCAGCGGCGCGACGACCGCCGCGGCGGCTTCCAGGATCGCGGTCGCGGGGGAGCGCCTCGTAACGACGGCGGTTACAAGAGTTACTCCTCGACGGATGAGTACGTCTCGCCCAACGGTAATGAGCCGACGATTCCCGCCGGCGTCAGCGCAGAGGAACTCGAT
Source organism: Actinomyces sp. (assembly GCA_018375675.1). Taxonomy (GTDB): domain Bacteria; phylum Actinomycetota; class Actinomycetes; order Actinomycetales; family Actinomycetaceae; genus Pauljensenia. The sequence goes on from JAHACW010000083.1 coordinate 873, forward strand.
CGCGACGCTCTGCGCGCTCTGACCACCCTTTCTGGTCCCAATCGTGACATTGTTGCCCGTCACCTGGTGATGGCCGGCCAGCTGATCGATCTTGATCCTGAGGCTGCCTACCAGCATGCGCAGGCCGCTGTTGCCCGCGCAGGCCGCGTCGACGTTGTGCGTGAGGCCGCTGCGCTTACCGCCTACGCTTCGGGTCGCTATGAGGAAGCTCTGCGCGAGGTTCGCGCCGTGCGTCGTATGCGTGGCGATTCGTCGCTGCGTGCCGTGGAAGCCGACGCTGAGCGTGGCCTCGGCCATCCGGAAAAGGCCGTCGAAATTATCGACGCCACCGATCCCTCGACCCTCGATCTCTCCGAACAGGTCGAGCTTGTGCTCGTTTCCTCCGGCGCCCGCGCGGATCTCGGCCAGGCCGAGGTTGGCCTCGTGATCGTTGACGATGCACTTGCAGCGCTGCCGGCTGAAGCTGACGATGAACTGCGCCGCCGCCTGATGGAGGTCAAGGCGCAGCGACTGCTCGACCTTGGCCGCGAAGACGAAGCCGCAGAGGTCGTTGCCTCGATGCCCGCCGAGGTCGAGGACACGGAGATTGTCGATATTGCCCTGTACGCTGATGCCGACGTGGACGGGAAGCGTTCCCCGCTGCGCGGCTCCGGCACGGCTCTGGCGGAAGAATACGACTGCGCACTGCTCGACCTTGACGGTACTGCGTGGTCCGGTAACGAGACGATCGAGCACGCGGCCGCGTCGGTTATCGAGGCGCGCGAGGCCGGCATGGCTTCCGCCTTTGTCACCAACAATGCGATGCGAACCCCCCAGCAGGTGGCCGAAAAGCTGAACTCCATGGACTTCCAGGCGACGCCTGACATGGTCATGACCTCCGCGATGGACATCGCAGCGATCATGGCTGAAGAGCTCGAGGAGGGTTCGAAGGTCTTCGTCATCGGCGGTGCCGGTCTGCGTCTCGCTCTCGAGGAGCGTGGCTTTGTCCTGGTGGACAGTGCAGAAGAGGAGCCCGTTGCAGTCGTTCAGGGCCTCGACAAGAAGGTCGACTGGGCGCTGTTGTCCGAAGGTGCTTTCGCGATCGAGCGTGGGGCCGCTTTCTACGCCTCGAACCTTGATGCAACCTTGCCTATCGAACGCGGCCAGGCACTGGGCAACGGCTCGCTGGTTCGCGCTATTCAGCACGCGACGCGCAAGCGTCCGATTGCTGGCGGCAAGCCTGAGCCGGGTATCTACCGCCGTGCCGGCGAGCTCGTGGGCGCGCAGAACCCGCTCGCTGTCGGTGATCGCCTCGAGACCGACATTATGGGTGCTGTCGCCGCCGGCGTGCCTGCACTGCACGTCCTGACGGGCGTCCACCAGGCGCGCGACGTCATCCGCGCCCCGCGCGGACAGCGTCCCACCTACCTCGCGATCGACATGCGTGGTCTGCTGGAGGCACACCCGGCGCCCAAGCACCACCGCGACGGCACGTGGACCTGCGGTGTCTCTCAGGTCGCTAAGGCCACGCGCTCCGGCGTGCTCACTCTCGACGACGTTGAGCTGACCGAAGCCGTCACGATCAGCATCGACTCGTACCGCGCTCTTGCCGCTGCGGCGTGGGAGTATGCGGACGGTGCCGGCACGCCGGTCACCTGCCCCGACATCACGGTCGTGGACAATGACGATCCCGCGGGTATCGTCTCCCAGCCCGAGCCCGTTGCCGCGGTGGACGAGGATGACTTCTACGACGTTGCTGCGGATGCCGACAAGCTACCTGAACCGGGTGCTTCGACCCCCGCATTCCTGCCCGGTGAGGAGGAGCTCGAGGAGCTCCTGGAGCGCACGGCGGATCTGGACGAGCAGGCCTGATGGCATTACGCGAGCAGACTGAGGCCCGCCTGGTCGGTTTCGATCAGCTCGGTGCGTCCCTTCAAGTGGAGACGCTCCGCGCGATCGAGGCCGACCTACGGCGGGCCCTGTCTGCCGACGCGCCGAGCGGCACGGTCCGCCCCGGCGCGCAACCAACTGGTTCAGGCAACGAGGGGGGCGGCGCATGAAGTTACGCAGAATCGACTCCGAGCTGGTGCGCCGCGGCCTTGCGAAGTCCCGTGCAGCTGCCGCACAGATGATTGAGGACGGGCGCGTCAAGCTCGATGGACAGATCGTGCTCAAGCCCGCACGCCAGATGGATCCCGCTCAGGCGATCGTCGTCGAGGAATCAGACGATCCGGAATACGTATCGCGTGGCGCTCACAAGCTTGCGGGAGCACTCGATGCGCTCGGTGATAAGGCCCCGCTGATCGAGGGGCGTCGTGCTCTGGACGCAGGTGCTTCGACGGGTGGTTTCACCGATGTGTTGCTGCGGCGCGGCGCAGCATCCGTCGTCGCCGTCGACGTCGGGTATGGCCAGCTCGCATGGAAGTTGCAGAGCGACCCGCGCGTGGAGGTGCACGATCGGACGAACGTGCGCACCCTCGATCCAGCTTCCGTCGCTCCCGCCCCGGAGCTTGTGGTCGGTGATATGTCGTTCATTTCGCTGACGCTGGTACTTCCGGCTCTCGTCGCTGCGGCAGCACCCCACGCCGATTTCCTCCTGATGGTCAAGCCCCAGTTCGAAATCGGTAAGGAACGCCTCGGCCACGGCGGCGTTGTCCGTAATCCCGAGCATCATGTTGAAACTGTGGAAACGGTTGCGCGGTGTGCCATTGACCTTGGCTTGGATATCGCTGCGATCGCTGCGTCACCGCTGCCCGGTCCGTCCGGAAACGTCGAGTATTTCGTGCATATGCGCCGCGACTATCCGGATCCCATCGATCCCGCGCAGCTCACTGACTATATCCGGCGTGCGGTTGAGGCCGGTCCAGCTGGAGGTTCCCGATGACTCGTGTCCTGATGGTCCGTCACCGTCACAGGCCCAACGCGGTGACGAGCGCCGTGAGTCTTGCAGATGCACTCAAGGAACGCGGCATTGACGTCGTCGACGACGCTTCGGGCGGCGACATCGATATGGTGCTCTCGATCGGTGGCGACGGCACTTTCTTGGTCGCTGCGTCGAGCGCGCGTGCTTTGGACGTTCCCCTTCTCGGTATCAACGCCGGCCACATGGGATTCCTGACGGAACTCGGTGATAAGGGCACGGGCGATCTCGCACGCAAGATTGCGGATGGCGACTTTTCGGTCGAACGACGCATGACACTCGATGTCACGATGGAACGTCCCGACGGATCGAAGGCTGACGACTGGGCGCTCAACGAGGCTGTCGTCATGCACACCGACGTCGCGCATCCCGTTCATTTTGCGCTCGTCGTCGATGGGCAGGAAGTGTCAACGTACGGTGCTGACGGCATGATTTTGTCGACTCCCACCGGATCGACCGCCTACTCGTTCTCCGCGGGAGGCCCGGTCGTGTGGCCTGATACCGAGGCGATTGTTGTCGCCCCGTTGGCCGCTCACGGCCTTTTCACACGCCCGCTTGTCGTTGGCCCGTCGGCGTGCGTGGAGATCGTTGTTCTCGACGACATGTGGACCCCTCCGGAGATGTGGTGCGATGGCCTGCGACGGATGACAGTTCCCGCTGGAGCAGTGGTTCGCGCGCGCGTCGGTTCGTCACCCGTTCAGCTTGTACGTGTGGACGACACGCCGTTTTCTGCGCGGCTCGTCCGCAAGTTCAATCTTCCCGTGCGCGGGTGGAGGGATGGTCCCCGGTGATCGAGTCTCTCGATATTTCGCATCTCGGTGTCATCGAGTCTGCACACGTTGACTTTGGTGAGGGCCTTATCGTCGTCACCGGTGAGACCGGTGCGGGTAAGACGATGGTGCTGTCGAGTCTCCAGCTGCTGCTCGGCGCCCGCGCGGATGCTGCGCTCGTGCGCTCGGGCGCCGACCGTCTGTCCGTCGATGGCATTTTCTCGGTCAACGACGAGGTTGCAGCACGCGTTGAGGATGCCGGAGGCCTCGTCGAGGGTGGTGAGCTGATTGTCGGTCGTTCGGTGCGTGCCGCAGGCCGGTCGCGCGCGCACCTCGGATCGCGCCCCGTGCCGGCCGCGGTCTTGACGGATATTGTCGGGTCGATGGTGACGATCCACGGGCAGTCCGACCAGATCCGCTTGACGGGGGAAGCCGCACAGCGCCGAGCGCTCGATCAGTTTGGCGGTGAGGGACACACAGCTCTGCTTGAGGAATATCGCGCAGCATTCCGTCACGCGGTCGATGTCAAGCATCGCCTGGATTCGCTGCGCGGCGATGCGAGCGAGCGCGCTGAGGAGCTGGAGGATCTGCGAGCCGCTATCAAGCAGATCGAAGAGCTTGATCCTGCGGTCGGCGAGGAAGAAGACCTTGTTCGCGAGGCAGCTCGCCTGACGAACGTTGAGGACCTGCGTGCGCTGGTTGGTGTGGCTCTGGGCTATCTCAAGGGTGATGATCGGGGCGACTTTACTGGGGCCGTCGAGGCGACCCGTCACGCGTACGCACAGCTCGATGATGCAGCTCGATTTGACGAGGCCGTAGCCGAGTTCGTGGGACGTGCACGTAATCAGGTGCTTGAGCTGGAAGCACTTGCTGATGACGTCTCAGCGTACCTGTCGCGCCTCGACGCGGATCCGGACAGGCTTGCGCAGATTCACGCGCGACGCGCGGCGATCAAAGACGTGCTGCGCGGGCGCGCAGCTGACATCGACGGGCTCCTCGCATGGGCTGATGAGGCTCGCTCGCGCATCGAAGAGCTTTCTTCACCGGCATCCGATCCGGAGTCTGTTGAACGTGAACTGACGGCCGCCCAGGAGCGTGTGCTTGAGTGCGGGCGCCGCGTCACGCAGGCCCGTGTGCGTCTAGCGGCCCAGCTCGCCGAGGGCGTGAACGAGG
>JAHACW010000084.1 GCA_018375675.1 Actinomyces sp.
TGTGAAACCAGAAGGGGGGTGGCCAACGATGAGTTGGCCACCCCCCTTGTCGTCGTTCTGCCGCTTTCCCTTGATGCCTGAGCCTCCCTGTCAGGTGCGGTGGTGCCCGACGCTGGGGCAGTGTGGGGGTTTTGCAGCATTAGGGGCGCTGTTGCTGCGTGTCGCCGGCGTGTCGTAGCTCTAATGCTGCCATTCCCCCCACCGGGGCAGCCTGACTGAGCGGTGTGGTGCCCAAAATGCAGACCACCTCGCCAAACAACGGCGAAAAAGGGCTACTGCGGGTGAGGTGGTCTGCGTTTTGTGCAATCCCAGGAGCGCGAACTGCTCGCGTACACGTCGGCGAGCGCCCTAATTACCCATCCATTCCCGCAGGGATCCTTTCAGAGGAAAGAGCTAGCCCACTCGCACCGCAGATGCTAAGGTATCTATACGTACGGATAATGTCCGTACGAGCGAAAGGGGAATTGATATGAGCATTGCAAAGACACAGCGTTTGGAACTACGCCTCACCGAGGAACAGAACACTCTCATTCGCAGCGCGGCTACATACACGTCTCGTAGCATCAGCGATTTCGTCCTCTCCGCAGCCACATTGGAGGCAGAGCGACGTCTCGCCGACCAGCGCTTCTTCATTCTGAACGAAGAGGAGCACGCCCGCTTCGAAGAAATCCTTGCGGCCTCGCCGACGGACGATCCCAAGCTGCGCAAACTCTTTGATCGCCCCTCGCCCTTCGGCACTCACATCGACCTGAACACACCGAGCGCCTCCAAAAACTGATGTACGTATCAGTCCTGCAAGAGCCACGGCCTCTCGAGCGGAGGGACGACCGGTCGCGCTTCCAATCGGGCAACACTGAGATAGACGATTGGTTCCACCGATTTGCGTGGCAGAATCACCGAGCCGGAAACGCTCGCGTCTTCGTCACAACGCAGGAACCAGAGACACTTGGTTTCTACGCCCTATCGATGGGGGCAGTGCAGCGCAGCAAACTCCCAGATGCCCTCAAACCTGGCCAACGACCGGAGCCATGCCCAGTTCTCCTCCTCGCGCGACTCGCCGTCGATCAGCGCGCGCAGGGACGAGGCATAGGCGCAGCTCTCCTCAAAGATGCACTCTTGCGAGCCTACAAGCTCAGCAATGAGGTGGGATTCGCTGCCCTCCTGGTCCACTGCGCCAACGACCACGCACGCGACTTCTACCTCAACCAGTGCTCGCAGTTTGTTCCCTGCCCGGGAGCGGAGAACCACCTGGTGTTGCCGCTACGCGCACTGCAGGAGTTTATCGATACCCTGTAGCATCCAGCACCGAACGGCCGCAACACAACGCACAGGGCCCAGGATCCGCAGATCCTGGGCCCGAAGCGTTGTCAGTATGGAATCAGTTGGCGCCCTCGGTGATGGTCACCTTGAAGTCGGTGGTGATGCCGTCCGGATCGGTCAGGCTCACGGTCACCGGGTCGTCTTCCTCGCCCAGCGCACGCAGCGGGTGCAGGGTGACGACGTTCTTCTCGGACTTGCCGACCTCGAGGGCCGTGGGGTCAGAGACCTCGATCTTCCACTTGGCGGCCTTGTCGGATTCGGCCAGCTTGATCTTCAGGTCGCGCTTCTCGGGGACCTTGATGCCGCTGTCGTCGATCTGAGCGATGGGACGCTCGACCGTCTTGACGTCCTTCGGGGTCACGTAGGAGTGAGCGGAATCGGAATCGGTGGCACAGCCGGTCAGGGCGGTCACGCCCAGGCCGAGAGCCAGCACTGCAGTAAGGATGGAACGCTTGTTCATAACCACAATACTAAGCATCCATCCTCACAGATACGCATCACAAGGCCCGTTTTGGAACGATGTCACAGCATCTTGCGTCACATGGACCAGACCAGCGCCCCCGATTCCACGTCCGCCCAGTAGGAGCTGGCAAACTCCGCCCACTGCTGCGGGAACTGCAGCTGCGGGCTGTGCGTTCCCCCTCGGATGATGCTCTCGCGGGCCCCCAGGTCTGCGGCCTCCTCGGCGTACCACGAGGGCGGCCAGATCTCATCCTGGTCCCCGTACAGCACGTGCACGGGCACGCCCGTGGCCGCAAGCGCCGGGGTATCGGGGCGCAGCTGGGAGAGGATGCGGGCGATGCCCACCAGGTTTTCCGAGGCCGTGTCGAGCGCGCGGATACGTTGGAATTCCGCCCATCCGACGCCGGGTTCGTCGAAGTTCATGTCGGGGAAGTAGGTGCGCAGCACCTGCTGGCGCGCACCGGGACCCGTGGGCAGGGGGTCGAGGATGGGCAGGGTGTTCATCCAGTCGTAGACGGCCCGACCCGAGCAGAACAGGGTGACGGAGGCGAAGAGATCGGGGCGCTTGACGACGGCTGCACGCGCGACGATGCCGCCGAAAGAGTGGCCCACGAGGTGCACGCGACCCGTGGTCCCGGCCCAGGCCTCGGCGACGGCGATGAGGTCACCGACAAAGTCGCTCATCCCGTACGCGCCCAGGCCGGCGGGCGCGGCGGACCCACCCTGGCCTCGTTGCGAGTAGGCGAGGACGTCCCAGCCTGCCTCCCCGAGGAACGGCAGAACGGTCGAGTAGTCCTCCTTAGATCCCGTGTATCCGGGGACGAGGAGCGCGCGGTTCTGTCCCGCGCCACCCGGGGCCGACACCGCTGAGATCGCAGGCATGCCATCAACGAGGGCGGGGGCGCTCGGGCCGGTCAGCAGGCCGCTCAGCTCACCGGCCGGGGAGGGCACGGCGACGGGGGTGACGTTTGCTGCCAGCGCAAAAGGACCGAAAGGCTCTATCTGTTTCACGCACCCAATCGTAGAATGAACGCATGACAAACGAGACGATTGCGAGCCAGCTCGCGCACCGCACGATCCGCGCCTACAAGGACCAGCCTCTCACCGACGCCGAGGTTGAGACCCTCATGGACGTGGCTCGCCACACCGCCACCTCGTCGTTCCTGCAGTCCTGCACGATCCTGCACATCACCGACCCGCAGGTGCGCGAGGCGATCGGTGCCGCCTCCGGCCAGCCCTACGTGGGCGGCACGAAGGGCGACCTGTTCATCTTCGTCGCCGACCTGTACCGCAACAGCCGCATCCGCGCCGAGCAGGGCGTCTCCTCGGAGGCGCTGGGGTCGATCAACCTGTTCCTCACGGCGCTGGAGGACGCGCTCCTGGCCGCGCAGAACGTGGTCGTCGCCGCCGAGTCGATGGGCCTGGGTACCGTCTACCTCGGCTCGATCCTCGCCGATCCGCGCCCCGTCGTGAAGGCTCTGGAGCTGCCGGAGCTAACCTTCCCGATCGTTGGCTTGCTCGTCGGCCACCCGGACCAGGATCCGGGCCAGAAGCCGCGCATGCCCCTGTCGGTCGTCACCGCGAAGAACACGTACCCGCGCGTGGAGTCCTACTCCGAGACACTCGCCGACTACGACCGCGACGTCACCGAGTACTACGACCTGCGCTCGGGCTCGCGCCTCGAGTCCTTCACCCACCTGGTCGCCACCAACATCGGCGTGGGCGGCGCGCACGTCTCCCCCATCATGGAGGTCCTCAACGAGCAGGGCCTGTGCCTGCGCTGACTCTCCGTCATTGACGAGGCCGTGGCCTCCCCTCGTGGTCACCTGACCGCCCGGGGCGCCACGGCCTCGTCGCATGACCGACTGGCCTGGCGCTTACAATGAGCGCATGGCTGAGCTTGGTTTTTCCACCTACGTGTTTATCGAGCGCATCGCCGCGAACGCGGCCGCGCTGCACCCTTTCCCGGAGCACAACGTTGCGCTCGTGCGGGACGCGCTGGCGGACGCCGGCTTCGACATCACGCTGCTCGGCCCGGACGTGCCCGAGGTCGGCGAGGGCGTGTACTTCCAGCCCGAACCTTTCGGTGACGAGGTCATGGGGCTCCTCGCGGACGCCCTCACTCTGCGCGGTATCGGCGCCTACGCGTACGCGCTCGTGGATTCGTCGCTCGGAGGGGACCTGGCTGACATCGCCCTGTTCACCCGCGTGGGCGACGTGTTCCCCCGTCACGGCCGCCGCATCCTCATGACGCGCATGTACATTCATCGCACCCCCACGGGTGCGGGCAACAAGGCCGTGACCTGGGCGTTCGGCTCACCCGCCGACCTGGAGGAGGCAAACCGTCTGCTATCGGAGAAGTTCGACACCGAGCCGGTCACGGACCCGCGAGGCATGGCCGCCATCGAGATCCGTCACCCCGAGTTCGCCGCGGGCACGGCCGAGCCGATGGTCCTCCTCGACGAGATCTTCCAGGTGCTGGGCGCCGCCGGCTTCGAGGGCATCACCATGTGCAACGACCCGGGTCAGCAGGCCCAGGGCTGACAAGCGCAGCAGGGGCCGCCGCGCAACCGTCGTTGGTTGTGCGGCGGCCCTTCGCAATCTATAGTGGAGCCATTAACACCGGTTCCGCCGCGAGGTCCAGGGCCGGTTTTCTTCTACCCACCCTTTCAGCGACGAGCTAGTTAGGGGAGTTGCTGACCCTCAAGGATCCCGCAAGACGGGACAACCCTCAATGTCACAGTTAACATGCGATCAGCCAACTTTTAGTCATCCTCGATGCTAGACTACTAGTAACAGAACCGGCTCTTACCCTTTCGGGATCCAGAGCCGGTCTTCTTTTTTGAGGGAGACTACGATGTCTAAACCTTTTAAAACCATCGACGAACAGATCGAGCTCCTCCGCCACCGTGGCATGACCATTGCGGACGATGAGGTGGCGCGGCACGCTCTCGAAACGCTTGGCTACTACCGGCTGTCGGGATACTGGTATTCATTCAGAGAACATGCACCAGAAGAAGCTCTCGGATGCCGATCCGATCTCTTTATTCCAGGAACATCCTTCGATCAGGTCATTAGGCTATATGACTTTGATACTCAACTGCGAGTTACCGTCTTTAAAGAGCTGACGAAAATCGAAGTATCGCTTCGAGCGATTATCGGATACGAAATCGGTGAAGTAGATCCACTCCTTCATCTCACCGCCACCTCCCTCAACGAAAGAGCCTGGAATTCAGCGGAGCAGAAAGAAAAAAGACTATACAAAGACTGGAAACGCCGCTACCAGAATTCCCTCAAAAACTCCACAGAGACATTTGTTCAGCACCACGTAGAAAACTACGGGGGAACTCTACCCATATGGTGTGCCGTCCACATCCTTGACTGGGGTTCACTACAGACACTCTTTTCGATGTTACCTAAGGAAATACGGAGACCAATAGCAGCAAAGCTACGACTGACACCCTCAGTCCTCGACTCATGGCTCAATTGCCTGCGAGTTATTCGCAATATTTCGGCACACCACAGCCGTTTCTTCAACCGTTCACTCTCCAACACTCCAACCATCCCTCACAACGCCTCAGAAATAGGGATCACGGGATTATCCGAAGCCAAAAACAAGTGTTTCGACCAGCTCACGCTCATCCAATACCTCACCCGCACGATGGGCCTGGGAGGAGGGACCGCCCTTCCCTCAGTCCTCGCAACGTTCCCCGCCACCGACGTTGTCCCCCTGCGAGCAACGGGCACACCCGATAACTGGCAATCCCTCCCCCTGTGGGCGTGCGAGCCGACAACCTGAGACGCCCACCACTGACATGAGGGCCGTCGCGCTCGCCTTCATCGGCGAGC
>JAHACW010000085.1 GCA_018375675.1 Actinomyces sp.
GCACTGACCACCGCCGAGCTAAACCCGGCGACGAACGACTGAGGATCTCATGGCAACCATCAAAGACGGCGTTGAGCTGATCGACGCGAAACCAGTCCCCCGCCCGGGGAGGTGGGCGAGCGCAATCGTCGCGGCAATCCTTGCGGCAATGGCAGCCCACGCGCTGGTAACGAACGCAAACTTCCAGTGGCAGGTCGTGTTCCAGTGGCTGTTCTCGCGTTCGATCATGCAGGGCGTGCTCTTCACGATCATCCTGACGATCCTCGCGATGGTGGTGGGCACCGCTCTCGCCATCACGATGGCGATCATGCGTCAGTCGGTGAATCCGGTCCTACGCTGGGTGGCGATGGCCTACATCTGGTTCTTCCGTGGAACCCCTATCTACACGCAGCTGATTTTCTGGTCGCTGCTGCCCACGCTCTACCCGAAGCTCTCCTTCGGTGTGCCGTTCCTCGGCTCGCTGTGGGGCTGGGAGCTGACGTTTGATACGGCCACATATTTCACGCCGTTCTGGATGGCGTTCATTGGCTTGGGCCTGAACGAGGGCGCGTACCTCGCGGAAATCATGCGTGCGGGCCTGCTGAGCGTCTCGAAGGGCCAGTGGGAGGCCGCCACCGCGCTGGGAATGCCGCGCGGAACGATCTTCCGCCGCATCATCCTTCCTCAGGCAATGCGTGTGATCGTGCCTCCGATCGGCAACGAGACAATTTCGATGCTGAAGACGACCTCCTTGGTCTCGGCGATTCCCTTCACCCTCGAACTCACGTTCATTGCGCGTCAGCGTGGCCAGGCGACGTTCGCTCCCGTGCCGCTCCTGATCGCGGCTGCGATTTGGTACCTCGTCATCACGAGTCTCCTCATGTGGATCCAGTCCTTCATCGAGAAGTACTACGGCAAGGGCTTCGAGCGCCGCGACAACGCCGGCACCCACTCCCCCGCCACGTCATCTTCTTCCGATGAGGATGACGACGCCAAGGCCACCAAGCTCAAGTTTTTGGATGTGACACCATGACGACCACGACGCCCATGGTCTCCGTTCGCGGAGTCCACAAGTTCTTTGGCGACCTGCACGTCCTGCGGGGCATCGACCTTGATATCGCTTCCGGCGAGGTCTGCGTCATCCTCGGCCCCTCGGGCTCTGGCAAGTCGACGCTCCTGCGCTGCCTGAACATGCTCGAGGACATCAGTGCCGGCCGCGTGTACGTCGACGGTGAGCTGCTCGGCTACCGCGAGGACGAGCATGGCGTGCTGCACGAGCGCCACGATAAGGAGATTGCTGCTCAGCGTTCTCGTATCGGCATGGTGTTCCAGCGCTTCAATCTCTTCCCGCACAAGACCGCGCTGGAGAACGTCATGGAGGCACCCATTCAGGTCCTCAAGCGTTCGAAGAGCGAGGCGCGCGCCCAGGCTCTCGAGCTGCTTGATCGCGTCGGTCTGGCTGATCGCGCGGACCATTACCCGGCGGAGCTTTCGGGTGGCCAGCAGCAGCGAGTTGCCATCGCCCGTGCGCTCGCCATGGATCCCGAGATCATGCTCTTTGATGAGCCGACCTCTGCGCTCGATCCTGAGCTCGTCGGTGAGGTGCTCCAGGTTATGCAGGACCTGGCCGCGTCGGGTATGACAATGGCTGTTGTCACCCACGAGATCGGGTTCGCCCGCGAGGTCGCCGACCAGGTCGTCTTCATGGATGGCGGTATCATCGTCGAGGCCGGAGCTCCCTCCGAGGTCATCGATAACCCGAAGTCCGAGCGAACCAAGGAGTTCTTCTCCAAGGTTCTGTGAGCCCTCAAGAAACGAGGCCGGGTCTGGATTCGTCCAGTCCCGGCCTTCGTCTTGCCGCGCAGGAACTCCGCGGGCTCGCACGGCTGCTAGGTAAGGGTCACCAGATCAAGGTAGCTGTCGTCCCACAGGTCCTCATCGGCGTCAGGCAACAGCAGGACACGCTCGGGGTTGAGTGCTGTGACGGCGCCGGGGTCGTGCGTGACGAGGATGACGGCGCCCTCGTAGTCGCGCAGGGCCGCGAGGATCTCTTCGCGCGAGGCGGGGTCGAGGTTGTTGGTCGGTTCGTCGAGCAGCAGGACGTTTGCACCCGAGACGACGAGTGTTGCTAAAGCGAGTCGGGTCTTCTCACCGCCAGACAGCACGGACACGGGCTTTTCGACGTCGTCACCTTGGAAGAGGAACTGGCCGAGAATGTTGCGCACGTGGGTGTCGTCGAGGGTAGGAGCGGCCTCGGCCATGTTGTCGCGGATCGTGCGGGTCTCGTCGAGCGTCTCGTGCTCCTGGGCGTAGTAGCCGAGTTTGAGTCCGTGCCCGGGTACGACGCGACCGGAGTCCGGCTCCTCGATGCCGGACAGGAGCCGCAGCAGCGTTGTCTTGCCAGCACCGTTGAGGCCGAGGACAACGACCTTGGAGCCGCGGTCAATCGCGAGGTCTACGCCTGTGAACACCTCGAGAGAGCCGTAGGACTTTGACAGCCCTTCAGCGGTAAGGGGAACGCGGCCCGACGGTGCTGGCTCCGGGAAACGTAGGCGCGCGACCTTGTCCTGGACGATCTCTGAACCCGCCTGGGCGAAAAGCTCTTCGGCTCTGCGCAGCATCTGCTGTGCGGCAACGGCCTTCGTCGCCTTCGCGCGCATCTTCTCACCCTGAGCCTTGAGGTGCTCGGCCTTCTTCAACGCGTTAGCGCGCTCCTTACGGCGACGACGCTCGTCCTCCTCGCGCTGCTTGAGATAGGCCGACCAGCCAAGGTGATAGATGTCGATCTGCGCGCGGTTCGCATCCAGGTAGAAGACCTGGTTAACGGTGTCACCCAGCAGCTTGACGTCGTGCGAAATGATCATGACGCCGCCGGGGAAGGTCTTGATCCAGTCGCGCAGCCAGACGATCGAATCGTGGTCGAGGTGGTTCGTGGGTTCGTCCAAGAGCAGGACGTCCGCGTCGGAGAAGAGCACGCGGGCTAGCTCAACCCTGCGTCGCTGGCCGCCCGACAGCGTGTCGAGGGTCTGGTCCAGGACACGGTCTTCGAGGCCAAGAGAGTGGGCGATCTGAGCGGCCTCGGCATTGGCCGCCCATCCGCCGGAGTTAGTAAACTGCTGGTCGAGCTTCACGTAACGTTCCATGGCGCGCTGCTGACGTGCACCCTCGGTCGTTGACATCTCGTGTTCGGCCTTGCGGATGCGCGCGATGATGGAGTCGATGCCGCGCACGGAGATGATGCGGTCGCGGGCCTTCATCGACGGATCACCCACGTGAGTGTCCTGCGCCAGGTAACCGACCGTACCATTCGACGAGATGGTGCCGGTGAATTCAGCGGCGCCACCGCGGTCGCCTTCGCCCGCGAGCAGCCTCATCGTTGTCGTCTTACCCGCTCCGTTACGGCCGACGAGACCGATACACATGCCTTTGTCGATACGGAAGCTCGCGTGGTTGACGAGTTCGCGGGGGCCGATGCGCAACGAGAAATCCTGGACGTTAATCACCCTCCAAGAGTAGAGGGAGGGGTGCGTGTGGGCGAATCAACCCGCCCCGGCAGGGCCCTGTTGGGTCACACGGCACCTTTTCCGGGCACAATGGGTGGTGAATGTAACCGTTACAGTGCTCGTAAGTGAGTATTTCATCCCATGACAGATAGCCCGGTCCCGTCTGGATCGGCGCGCCCCACGCGCGCCCTCGACATCGTCTCCGTTGCCTTCGTCGCCCTGCTGCTCATCTCGAATATCGCCGCAACCAAGGCGTTCATGCTCGGCACGTCCACGCATTACCTCATTTTCGACGGAGGTGCGATCCTCTTCCCGCTGACGTACATCATCGGCGATGTGCTGTCAGAAGTTTACGGATTTGCTCGGGCTAAGCGCGTCATCATCATGGGATTCGTGGCTTCCCTGTTGGCCTCCCTTACTTTCTTTGTCGTGCAGTATTTGCCTCCGGCCCCCGACTATGAAAACCAGGACGCTTTTGCCGCAGTCCTCGGCGTCGTGTGGCGTGCGGTCTTGGCTTCGCTCGTGGGTTACCTCGCTGGACAGCTGCTGAACTCCTACGTGCTCGTATGGATCCGCCGACGCTGGGGTGCCAAGCACCTGTGGGCCCGCCTTATCGGCTCGACGATCGTCGGCGAGGCCGCAGACACCATCCTGTTCTGCACGATTCTCTTCTACGGCGAGATGACGCTGGGCAACTTCATCAACTACACCGTCACCGGCTACTTCTACAAGGTGCTGCTCGAGGTTATCCTCCTGCCCCTCACCTACCCGGTCATCGCCGCCATCCGTCGCACCGAGGGACTGAAGAAGGACGAGGTCTTCGACTGATGAATGAGAACTGGCTGTCCACCCCCGATCCCGAGCAGCTCACGCCCTTCGAGGCACCAGCCTCGTCGGGTGGGCACTCCCCCGACCGCGGATTCACGATCGGGCACCGAATGGAGTCCCACGGGGGCCTCGGACGTACCGGCGTCATCCACACCGCGCACGGAACGATCGCCACCCCCGCGTTCATTCCCGTCGGTACGAAAGCCAACGTCAAGGCCCTCACGCCCGAGATGGTGCGCTCGCTGGGAGCTCAGGCAGTCCTTGCGAACGCCTACCACCTGTACCTGCAGCCGGGATCGGACATCGTCGACGAGGCTGGCGGTTTCGGCCGGTTCATGAACTGGTCCGGCCCCACGTACACCGATTCGGGCGGCTTTCAGGTCCTGTCTCTTGGAGCCGGCTTTAAGAAGGTTCTGTCGCAGGAGTTCTCCGGTCAGGCCGACCCGACCGACCCGAAGGTCCAGATGCAGGCCATCAAGGCCTCGAACGCGGTCGTCGACGACGACGGCGTGATCTTCTCCAGCCACATCGACGGTACGAAGCATCGCTTCAATCCCGAGGTGTCGATGGGGATCCAGCACCAGCTTGGCTCCGACATCATGTTTGCTTTTGATGAGCTTACGAGCTTGCTTCACCCGCGTTCCTACCAGGAGGAATCCCTCGAGCGCACCCACGCGTGGGCAGCCCGATGCCTCGCCGAGCACAAGCGCCTGACGGAAGAACGCTCTCACAAGCCGTATCAGCAGCTGTGGGGCGTCATCCAGGGCGCCCAGTGGGAAGACCTGCGTCGCCAGGCCGCGCGCACCATGGCGGACATGGAGGTCGACGGCCAGCGCTTCGACGGCTTCGGCGTCGGTGGCGCCCTCGAGAAGGAAAATCTCGGGACGATCGTGTCGTGGGTGTGTGAGGAGCTGGGCGAGGATCGTCCCCGCCACCTCCTGGGTATTTCTGAGCCTGAGGACCTGTTCGCGGGCGTCGCAGCCGGAGCCGATACCTTCGACTGCGTCAATCCGTCGCGCGTCGCGCGTAACGCCGCGATCTACACGCCCGACGGGCGTTTCAACATCACGAACGCACGCTTCAAGAGGGATTTTACGCCGCTCGTCGAGGGCTGCGGATGCTACACCTGCACCCACTACACGCGCGCGTACATTCATCATCTGTTCAAGGCGAAGGAGATCTTGTCGGCAACGCTCGCGACCATTCACAACGAGTGGTTTACACTGCGTCTCGTCGATGGAATCCGCGCATCGATCACCGACGGGTGCTTTGACGAGTTCCGTTCTGAC
>JAHACW010000009.1 GCA_018375675.1 Actinomyces sp.
TGGGTTCCCTCCTGTTCGGCTACGACACCGGAGTCGGCGCCGGCGCATCCGCGACGGTGCTCGAATCCTCGCGCTGGTACGCCGCCAACCTGCGCATCGTCGAGGCCATCGGTTCCCTCAAGCGCGTGCGCGTTGAAGGCAAGGACGACATCGCCGGCGAGCTCAACGAGATGCTCGAGGTCCAGCGCGCCGAGTCCAAGCAGGAGAAATGGTCGCTCTCCCAGATCCTCACGGTCACCTGGGCCCGCAAGCTCCTGTCCATCGGCATCAACACGGCCATGTGCTACACGCCGAAGTTCCTCAACGCCGCCAAACGGGGGGAATTGCACCATTAGAGGTGCGACACGCCGGCGACACGCCGATAGCGGGCTTCTAATGGTGCAAAACCCCCCATTGTGCCTGGGGGTGAAGGTGGCTGTGGTGCCGGTGGGCGGTGGCAGGGCCAGGTAGTACGAGCCGCCCGACTAGAGGGCGGCGCGAGGCCAGCTGGGTGAAGGTGGCTGCGGTGCCGGTGGGCGGTGGCAGGGCCAGGGCGGGCCTCGAGATCGAGCACTCCGAGCGGAGCTCGCGTGTGGCGATCTCGCGGGCGGGCCGCCGCCCACCGGCGCACAGAGCAGCCACGGACGACGATCGTCAACGCTTAGCGGGCCACGGCCTCGTCGATGACGGAGGCGACCTCGCGGGCAACCGACGCCCACGTGAAATGCTCGCGCACGCGTGCGCCCACAGCCGCCGCGCAGGACGCGCGACGCACCGGGTCGGTGACGGCCTCTCGCAGGGCGGGGACGAGCGCATCCGTGAGCTCGGCGGACGTGCGGCCGTCCACGATCCAGCCCAGCGCGGGGGAAGTGATGACCTCCTCGGTGCCGCCGCGAGGCGTCGCCACGATCGCGCAGTCGCCCAGTGCCGCCTCGAGGATTGAGGTGGGCAGGCCCTCGGGGTACATGGACGGGTAGACGAACACGTCGGAGCGGCGGTACAGGCTCATAACGGCAGGGAAGTCGAGCTTGCCCAAGAATGACACCGCCGGATCTGACCCGTAGCGCTCGTGCAGCTCCTCCTCGATGGGGCCCGAGCCTGCGACGGCGAGACGCAAAGGAACGTCCGGCAGTTCGGCGCGCAGGCGCGCGAAGGCCTCGAGGAGCGCGACGATGCCCTTCTCGGCGATGAGGCGGCCGGCGTAGGAGATGACGATTTCGGAGTCGGAACCGCCGCGCGGCCACTCGCGTTCGTAGCGGTCGTCCGCCACCGCCGTATCCTCCGGCGTCACCGCGTTGTACCAGACCCCCGAAGCCTCGATCCCGAAGTGGCGCAGCCACTTGTTGCAGTTGCGCGACACCCCGTAGTAGGAGGTCACGTGCTTCTTGACGAAGTGGGTGAGGCCGTGCTCGTAGATGCCGCCGAAGAAGTCCAGCACCGGGTTACCGACGCTCATGTGCGCGGTACCGTGCTCGATGAGTGCGACGGGGCGGCCCAGGCGATGCGCGAGGCGTGCGCCGAGCAGGCTGGTGAGGTGGAAGCGCGTGTTGACGATGTAGAAGTCGGCGTTTTCGGCCTCGACCGCGGCCATTGTCTCCTTGAAGCGCTCGTCGCGCTTGAAGAAGGGGTAGCGCTGCTTGAAGAGGCCCTTGGTGGGCAGGCGGTAGATGCGCAGACCGTCCTTGTCTTCGAAACGAGGCAGGGACTCGTCGTGCAGGGACGTGACGATGAACAGGTCGTAGCCGAGGGCGCGCAGCTGCTCGCTCAAGCGATCCTGGTAGCGCTCGATCCCGCCCAGGTAGGGCAGGAAGAACTCCATGAAGATGCCGACCTTGACGGGGGAGTGGGGGCGATCAGTCATTGACGGGCTCCGTTTCGATGGTCGCGCGAGGGGCGGGGATGAGCATGAAGACGACGAAGAGGGTTGCGAGCAGCCCCATGGTGGCGGCATAAGCGAGTGAGGCGCCCATCATGGCGTGGGATTTCGTGAGCATCGGCGCGATCAGGTAGGCCGTCCCGCCGGCCAGCGCGTACGCGACAAGGACGGCCCGCAGGCGGCGCATCGTCGCCAGCGCGTAGTAGAGGATGACGGCGGCCGCGTTGAGGGCACCCGCCAAGACGAGCACCATCAGCTCGCCGACGTAGCCAGACACGTCCGTGCCGAACACGAGGGTCAGGAGGGGAGCGCCGAT
The DNA here is from genome assembly GCA_018375675.1 of Actinomyces sp. Classification (GTDB taxonomy): domain Bacteria; phylum Actinomycetota; class Actinomycetes; order Actinomycetales; family Actinomycetaceae; genus Pauljensenia. The sequence goes on from JAHACW010000009.1 coordinate 2,172, forward strand.
CACGTAGGTGACCGCAGCGACGACGACGAAGGCTCCCGCGGTCGTCACCAGGCCCTTGCGAATGATCGACAGGAACTCCCCGCGCTTGCCCTCCGCCCATCGCAGCGCCATGCGGGTGAGCAGGGGACGGAACACGAACAGTGACAGCATGTTGATTGCGACAGCAGGCATGTAGATGATCGCGAAGACACCCAGCTCCTCGTCACCGAGCACCGCGTGAATCGCGAAGCGCGGAGCGTTCGCCAGGTACTGGTTGAGGAACGCCGCGATGAACAGAGGCAGGCACTCCCACAGGATCCCGGTGATGCCTCGGACGTTGAATGAGGGCAGGAGTGAGAAAACGCCACGCGCGGGCAGCCCGTAGGCCACCACGAGCACCGCGCAGGTGACCACGAAGGTGATGATCGTGGACACGAGGAGGTCCTGGGTGAACCAGTAGAGCCCCGACCATAGGAACGTCGTCGTGAAAATGCGCGCGAAGCAGGCCTTGCCCGCGATGTCGAGGCGGCCCGAGCGTTGGAACTCCGAGTAATACACGTCCTCGAAGGCGTCGAAGATGCGCAGGAGCGCTATCGCCGCGATGACCGTGAAGGCGGGGTAGGGATCCGTCGTCGATGCGGTCCACGAGTGGCCGGCGATGAGACCCACCATGACCAGGCAGGTCAGTAGGCGCGTCGACAGGTACGTGCCGAAGTCGAAGCGGCGACGCACGTCCGTCACGTGGAAGGTGCGCACCTCGTACAGGCCCACCGTCTGGTACTGCTGGCCGATCGCCAGCGCGAGGGTGAACAGGCCGTATTGGGCGCGCGCAAAGGAATCTGTGGCGCCCGAGCGCATGATCGCCACGCCCATGATGACCACGGCGAGGCTCGACATGAGGGAGGCGGCCGTGTTCCACAGGTAGTCACGCCCCAGCTGGCCGCGCGACTCGAGGGCCTCCTCCGTGGCCTCAACCTGCGCGTCGCCGACGGCCTGTGCGTCAGGAAGGGACGAGGCCGTGGTGTCCTTCTCGCTCACGCGCCGGCCTCCTCGGAGGCCTCGGGCCCCGGATCGTTCGGCCCGAAAACGATGTGGAAGGGCTCATGGGTGATGCGATCCTGAGGATCCGGAATGCGCATGTAGTCGCCGTAGCCGCGCGTGAGAACCACGTCGTAGGCGGCGGGAATGCGCACCGTGATGTCCTCGAAACGAACGGAGCGAGCCGGGAAGAGCTCAGCCTCGGAGGCGCTCCAGCGACGCGGATCGCGCGTCGAAAAATCGCCGAACAGGATTGAGCCGTCGGCCGCCTTCTGGGGATTCTCGCGGCCCTTGAGGGCGGCGCGCAGCCAGCGCCGGTACAGCGAGGCCTCGTTGACGCGCAGCGCCCGCATACCCCAGTGGGCGCAGGCCATCGCCGCTGAGGCCAGCTGGCGCGCGGGCGTGGGCAGGCCCGTCGGCGGGTTGGGGATGGAACGCAGGAACATGAGGCGCGCCCAGAGCCACGTGCCGCGTGACTGTGCGCGGAAGCGGCCGGGATCGTCCGCGATCTCATCCAGGACGAACAGGTCCACGCCGATCGGCATGCGGAACGAGCGGTCCTTCGCGACCTTCGAGACGAACTCCGAGCCCTTCAAGCCCAGCACGCCGAAGCTGATCGGGTAGTCCGGGTGAGTGGCGGGGGAGGCGATGAAGAACTCGTCCCCGAGGAGAGCGGGGGCCTCGGCGATGAAACGCTCATAATCCTCCCGCGGCATGCACACGTCCCCGTCGTCGTCCCACGGGATGAAGCCCTGGTGGCGCACCGCCCCGATCGCCGTGCCGCCGTAGGCGACGTAGCGCAGCTCGAGGAGGGCGCACACGCGGTCGATCTCGGCAAGGCAGCGCTTGGTGACGCGCTGAATGGCTGCCAGGGTTGCGGGGTCTGCGGCGCTCATGTCTCTCCGATCGTCAGGGGTCTACAGGGAGTCGGCGTAGGGGCCGAAGTCGATGACCGCGGCCTCGTGGTTGTAGCGCTTCTCCGGGGGAGGCAGCTGCATGTAGTCGCCGTATCCGCGGCGCAGCAGCGCGTCGTACTCGTTTTGGATCATGACCGTGATGTCTTCGAAGGGAACGTCGCGGGTGGGGAAAAACTCCTCCTCGCGCACGATCCAGTTCTGCGGGTCGCGCATCGTGAAGTCGGCGTACACGCCCGTGCCTGTACCCTCGTAGCGGCGAACAGCGCGCTCCCAGCGGGCCTGCAGGCTCGCCGGCGTCGCGCGCACGGCCTTCAGGCCCAGGTGCGCGAGCGTCGTCGCCGAGAAGATCAGCGCCTTCTTCCACGCGGGCGTGTTGATCAGGTGGGGACGGGCCGTTCCCTGGAGGAACAACAGGCGACCCCACAGCCACGACTGGCGCGACATTTCCTGGAAGGCCTTCTCGTCGGCCGGAATCTCATCCAGGGGGAGGATATCCAGGAAGAAAGGCATGCGGTACGTCGCGTTCTTGTCTGCCTCCGGGATCAGCAGCGTCCCGGGCATGACCATCTTCGTGAACATGAAGCAGAAATCGTCGCGCGTGCGCGTGTTATCCAGGCGGAAACGCTCATCCAGCAGGGCCGGGGCCTCAGCCAGGAAACGCTCATAATCCGCGCGCGTCATCATCACGTCGATGTCGTCATCCCACGGAATAAAACCGCCGTGGCGGATCGCGCCGATCGCCGTGCCGCCGTAGATCGCGTAGGACACCCCGATGTGTCGGCACACCCGGTCCAGCTCGGCCAGGATCAGCGTCAGGAGCTTTTGGACCTTGCGCAGGTCGGTCTCGGGTGTCGTCATCAGTCCTCCGAATATGACAAAGCGGGTGAGCGCACGTGCGCCCACCCGCCATTGTCTCACGCCTGGGAGCTCGTGACCTTCTCCGTTCGCTTGGGAAGCAGGTCACCCCAGTTGGAGGTGGCCGCCAGGACCGTGCCCACGAGGATCACGACGCAGCACGCCACCTGGGTGGCCGTGGGCACCGTGCCCTGTAGGACGAGAGCGAAGATGATCGCCCACGCCGAGTAGGAGATGTTCAGGGCCATGCCGCGCGATGCTCCGATCGCCGACAAAGCCTTGTAGTAGAAGAGGTACGAGGCCGTGCCCGCCAGGCCGGCCAGGGCCACCACGCCCGCGGACAGGTGGGCCAGCGAGTGGAGCGTGAAGCCAAAGACGCCGGCGATGGGGGCCACGACGAACAGGTACACGGCCGCCGAGGTCGTCTCGCGGATCTGGAGGGCCACCTCGTTATCCACGGCCTCGTCGCGCATGCCCCACGTAAGGATAACGGCCTCGGATCCCCAGCCGATCACGCAGGCCAGCGCGCCGACCACGCCGAGGATCGCGTTGCCACCCTCGATCGGCTCCGAGGTCGCCGACCAGCCGGTCGCGACGATCGCGCCAAGCGCGACCAGGAGGGCCACGATCTGGCGGGGGGCCATCCGCTCCTTCAAGAGAATGAAGGCCAGCAGGGTGCCCAGCGCCGGGTAGAACGTCGAAATAATCGCGGTGAGGCCGGGGCCGATGTTGTCGATCGCGATCAGGTAGCCGCTCATGCCGATTGGGCCGCCCAGGAGCGCCGCCACGATCACCGACTTACCCGGGCGGGTGCGCAGCGCCTTCACGGTGTCCGTTAGGCGACCGCGCACACCCATGTAGACCAGCAGGATCAGCGCGCACGCGACGTCGTGCAGGACAGCCCCGGCGAGCGCTGACTGACCAAAGTCGAGGAACGGTGTCATGGCCAGCGCAATCGCCAGCACGACCGTGTCGAGGCCCCACAGGGCACCCGAGAAGAAGCCGTAGCGCTTGCCTCCGTGCTGAGTTTTCATGCCAGTTCACCTTCCGTCGAGATCTGAGTGCTTGAGGCTGCCTCGTAGGCTGCGAGCAGGGAATCGAGCGTGCGTGTCGCGTGCGAATAGTAGGTGTAGAGCCATTCGCCCACGTCGTCGCCCTCGGCCTCCTTCACGAGGGCCCACACGTACCAGCACCAGCCGGCGAAGACCTCGTAGGCGAAGAAGTGGCGCTCCTCGGCCTCGCTGGGCGCGTGACCCAGGTAGTACTCGAGGGCGGCGGCCGCGCGCTCGCGGGTCATCTCCGGTGTGCACACGACCATCGTGCCGAAGTCGGCGGCCATGTCCGACATGCCCGCGTACTCCCAGTCGATGAGGCTGATCTTTCCGTCCTTGTCCACCAGGAAGTTCGGCGGGAAGAAGTCGTTGTGCGAGGGGACTTTATCGAAGCCGTCCGTGTCCGCGAAGGTCTTCAGCCGCAGGACCTTGTCGCGCAGCTCAAAGTATCCGGGCACGTCGATGGGGCCAAAGGCCTTGAGGAGGCCCTCGTAGCGCAAGCCCTCGGTGACAAAGTCGAAGGAGCGGTCCAGGATTCGACCGGAGGTGTGCAGCGCGCGGTCCATCTCCATGGCCGCCTTGAGCTCCTCGGGGCGGGTGACGTCCAGGTTGCGCACGTCGCGCACGAAGCGCGAGATCTTCCAGCCCGCCTCGGGGTCACCCGTGAGGAAGGTGTCGTCGATGCCGAGCTCGGCGGCCAGGCGCAGGCCGGCGAACTCCGCGCTGCGGTCCACGATCTTCTCCGTGCCGATGCCGGGGTGGCGGTAGACGTACTCGTCGTCTCCGACTGCGAAGTGGCACGACAGGTTCGTGATGCCCTGCTTGAGGGGGTAGAAGTCGCGGATGTCGGCCTTTGTGCAGCCCAGTGTGTCGACGATGTGGTCGAATACCTCGGAGTCCACGTTCTCCATGAACAGGGGGTCGAAGCTGCGCAGCTCGTCGACCGAGTCGAACTCGTGGATGACGCCGTCAGGGTAGCGCCGGATCACCATGTCGAAGGACTTGATGTGATCCAGGTAGATGGACTCCCACAGCTTCGACACCGTCTCGGGCAGGTGGTAGACCTGCTCGAGGATCTCGCGGAACTTCGCGGAAAAGACGCGGTCAAAGTAGACGTGACCGAGCATGACCCACGCGTCCTTGCCGCCCACGGTCGCGCCCGTGATGCGGTCGCCCGGACCCGTCTTGATGCACCACTCGTCGGTGGGACCCTCAACGTAGTTCGCCGAGTAGTAGGCCTTGTAGACGTAGGGCTCGAAGGGGTTGGTCGTGAAGTAGTCGTCCGAAGAGCACACGTAGGTGTTGTCGAGGCGGTCCTTGACGAGCCACAGGGACCCGTTGTTGTTACGCGTGGAGTACTCGCGGTTGACGACAATGTCGACGCCGTACTTGTCGGCCAGGTAGAAGAAGTATTCCTTCTTGTAGCCCACGACCAGCGCGATGTTCGTGATGCCGGCTTCGTGGAGCTGGCGGATCTGACGCTCGACGAGGATCTCGCCGCGCACCTTGAGCGTGCCCTTGGGGCGTTCGTAGCTGATGGGGGCGAAGCGCGAGGACAGGCCCGCGGCCATGATGACGGCGCCCGTGACGCGGTAGGGCTCGAGGGCTTCGCGGCCCGCGGCGGTGATCGCGCGCTCGTCGATGTAGCCGGTGGCCTCGCACTCGCGGGTGGCGGTGTTGACGCGTCCCAGGCTCATGCCGGTGGCCTCCGACAGCGCCCGCTGCGTGAGGGGCGCGTCGGCCTTGGCCAGTGCGTTCAGGATGTTGAATTGGGGCTCGCTGAGCGTGCCGACGTTGGTCGTGGGCATGCGATCACCTTTCGTTCATGGAAGCCACTTGGGCGCTACGTGTTCGAGCGTAGCACTATTGGGTGGATTTGTGAACGATTTGAATGTGAAGTGTCTATCGACGAGGCCCGGGCGCCTTTTCGGGGGAGCGTTGCCACAGGAAAACGGCTAGGCCGATCGCGACGGCGCCGGCGAGAGCACCGAGGATCCACACGGCCATCGGGCCGATCGGAGCCGTGGGCCACCACCACTCGTTGCCCGCGCTCAGGTTTCGCGTCGCCAGGTCGATGGGGTAGCCGTGCTGCGTACGCCCGAACGTGTAGCGCTCGATGACGAGGTAGAGGGCACGGGCGTTGGTGAGCGCCCACAGCGCCGCCACGAGGCCCGTAGCCACGCGACCCGCAATGCTGGTGGGGAGGCGGAACGCCTCGCTGCCCACATGCCGCCCCTCATTGTCCGCGCGGGCGGGGGAGGGAGCCAGGAGCATGAGCATGAAGACCGCGAAGAGCGGCAGCATGTAGCGCGGCTGGTAGGTGAGGACGTTGTTGAAGTGTCCGCGCAGGCCAATCACCACGGGAACGCCCGTGATCGCGCCGGCCACCGTGATCGCGGACAGGGCCTTGCGCCAGGAGAGCGAGCGCAGCGACCAACACAGGACGGCGACGACCACGATGGAGGCGCCGTAGGAGACGGTGCCCTGGTAGGACACGTCGTTCCACCCCGGCCCGAGCAGGTGCCCGACGAAGCCGCGCAGGTAGTTGGGCAGCGAGGACACGTTGAGCCACGCGATGTGCTTGAGTGAGTATTCCGCCAGCTCGTTGCCCGACCCCAGGTGCGAGGCCGCCACGTTCGTGCGGGCCATGACCCAGATGCCCACGACGGAGGCGACGCACGCGAGGACCGCCTCGGGAACGATGCGCCTGCTGAGTGGCACCGCGAAGGCCAGGGCGACCGTGACGACGAAGAGGAAGAAAGCGCTGTCGCCGCGAGATGTGCACGCCAAGACCGCGCCGGCCAGCGCGCAGGCAATCAGGCCCACCCGGCGCGGCCCCACCGACCGGGTGGCAGCCAGCAGGCCGGCGGCAAAAGCAAACGTGCCCGTCATCGCCCACGACGACGGGTTCATGCCGGCGACGAAATAGAAGCCCATCGGCAGCCACGCGACCGTTACAGAAACGCTGATCGCGCGCCTTAACCCCGAATCCGCCAGGGCGATGATCGCGCCGATCAGGCCGATCGCGAGCAGCGTGTTCACGGTGCGCAGCGCGAGGACGGCGTGGCTCGTCGAGCGCTGCACGAAGAGGTGGGCGAACTGGTAGTAACCCCAGGGGTAGTTGCCGTCGTCCCAACGCAGTGTCGGCGCCAGCTCCTCGTCCGAGGCGTTGAGGGCGCACAGAGCGGAATTATCGTGGTCGAAGGCGTAGCAGGTGACGTACTCCTTGGCCAGCGACTGCGGCACCATGACGGCCTTCTCGCCGTCCTTGGTGGAAATCTGGCAGCCAGTCTTATCCACCGGCGGAGGACACCACATGGCCCCCACGTGGAAGTCCTCGTCCGGAGAGGAACCGACCGGGGACGCCACGACCCACGCCAGCGAGGCCGCAATCACCGCGACGACGAGGATCAGCGCCGCGACGAGCGTGCGGCGCTGCGGGGCTGATGCGGGCATGCGGCGGCCTCCTTCGGGCGCGGTTGGCTTAGGAACGGGCGGCGGCTCGGAATGCCTCGATGTGGACGGAAGCGGCGCGGGCCCACGTGAACTCGTCGGCGCGCGGAATCGCAGCAGCACCGAGGGCCTCGCGGCGCGCGGGGTCGTCCAGCAGCTCCGTCAGGGCCGAGGCGATCGAGTCGGGGTCAATGTCGCAGTAGGCGACGGCGTCGCCGCCGACCTCCGGCAGAGAAGTCAGACGGGTCGTCAGCGTCGCGGCGCCGCAGCTCATCGCCTCCAGGACCGGCAGGCCGAAGCCCTCCGCGATCGAGGGGTAGGCCAGGATGACGCAGCCCGAGAGGAAACCGGGCAGGTCCTCGAGGGGCAGGTAGCCGGGGCGCAGGACCGTCAGGTGCTCGGGCACCGAGGCCAGGGCCGGGTCGATGTCCTCGTCCCACCCCTTGCCGCCCGCCAGCACGAGGGCCGGGGGATTCGGGCGGTCCGAGACTGCCTTGACCCAGCCGCGCACCAGGTTCGGCACGTTCTTGCGGGGTTCCAGCGTGCCTAGGAAGCCGATGTAGTCGCGGCCCTCCAGGCCCAGCGAGGCCTTGACGCGCTCGCGCTCGGTGTCCGAGACCGGGTGGAAGATCGAGCGATCCACGCCGTGGTAGGCCACGTAAAACTGCGAGGGATCGCCCCCCGCGTACTTGATGGTCTCGTCGCGCGTGGCCAGCGAGGGAACCACGAGGGCGTCCGCGCGGCGAATCGCGCGGCGAATCGCCGCCGTGAAGAAGCGCTGCTTGAGACGCGAGTGAGCCTGCGGGTGCGAGAAGAACGTCGCGTCGTGCAGGGTGATGACGACGGGCACGCCCGGGAACTGCGGGGACGTGTAGTGCGGGGAGTGTAGGACGTCGGGACGGACCTTGCGGATGAGCTTGGGGAGGCCCGTCTGCTCCCACGCCATGCGCGCGGGACGGGACTCGAAACGCTGCGAAATCGGGATGATGCGGGCCGAGGGCAGGCGCGTCGCGAAGTGCTCGGCGTCGCGCTCCTGGACCGCCATCGTCAGGTCCACGCCCTGCTCGACCAGCTCCGGCACCAGGTCATCCACGTAGCGGCCGACGCCGCCCAGGTCTGCGGGGATCGCGGTCCCGTCCATCAGGACGCGGATCGGATGCGAGTGAGAAACGGAGTAGGCCACGATCATCCCCATTGGGTCGGGAGCAACAACTATTCCCCTTATCGTATGCCATTTTGCGGCTGCTCAATACTTTTGTTCCCGCCCCCGCGCGCCCGTGAACTACCCTGGATGTATGAGCGTCAACGTTGGAATGGTCGTCGAGCAAATGTGGCAGCCGGTGCCCGGAGGGTCTGGCCGGTACATCGTCGAGGTCGCAGCCCGCCTGGCAGACCAGGGCGTGCGTGCGATTGGCATCGCCGCGCGGCGCGGCGCGGGCGAGCCCACGCCGAGCGAGGTGGGCCTGACCATCCCCGTGCTCAACTCGGCGCTGCCTCGCCGCGCCCTGTACGCCGCATGGGACCGACTGGGAACCCCCAGCGTCGATCGGATGCTCGGCGTCGGATCGGGCGGGGGAGCGGATGTAGTGCACGCGACCACCTGGGCGATCCCGCCGACCTCGCGCCCCCTGGCCGTCACCGTCCACGACGTCGCCTTCCTGCGCGACCCCGACCACTTCACGGCCCACGGATCCGCCTATTTCCACCGTGCCCTCGAAATCACCAGGAAGTGCGCCGACGCGATCATCGTGCCCTCGCAGGCCACCGCCGATGACTGCATCGACGCGGGTCTGGATGCCTCGCGCATCACCGTCATCCCGCACGGCCTGAGCCACACGCCGGTCACCGATGCGCAGGTGGAGGAGTTCCGCGCCCGCCACGGCCTGGCACGTCCCTACATCCTGTGGGTCGGTACCCGCGAGCCCCGCAAGAACCTGCCCACCCTGCTCGCGGCATACGAGCAGATGCGTGGCACCGACCTCGACCTCGTCCTCGTCGGCCCCGCCGGATGGGGAACCGATCCGACCGACGCACCGCTGCCGCCCGAGCGAGTCCACGTCCTCGGACGCCTGGACGACACCGACCTGGCCTGCGCGTACGCGGGCGCCCGCGTCTTCACCTTCCCCTCGATCTGGGAGGGCTTCGGGCTGCCCGTCCTCGAGGCCATGGCGCACGGAACGCCCGTCGTGACCAGCGCGGACACCTGCATGGCGGAGATTACAGGCACCGACGCCGGTCTCCTCGTGCCGGCCACCGACGCCTCGGCCCTGGCCGAAGCCCTCGAGGCCGCCGCCGGAAGCGAGCATGACCGCCTCGCCGCCGCCGGTATCGAGCGTGCCCGCGACTACACGTGGGAGGCCTCCGCCGCCGCTCACGCCGCCATCTACGCGTCCCTGGCGGGTGCGCGATGAGGGCGCGCAGCTGCAGGGTCATCCTCGTCAACTGGAAGAACGCGCCGCTCACCCTGCGCGCCGCCTACTCGATCGCCCCGCAGATGGGACAGGGGGACCACCTCGTCATCGTCGACAACGGATCCGACGACGACTCGCTGGCCGTCCTGCGCGAGGGCCTCGAGGAGCTGCGCGGCGCCGCCGATCCCGCGCGCGTGTCCCTCGTGAACGCAGGGACGAACGACGGATTCGGCGCTGGAGTCATGGCAGGAGCGGCCGGCCTGAGCGAAGATGCCGTCGTCCTGCTCAACAACGACGCGACCGTGCGCGACGGATTCCTCGATGCGCTCCTGGAGCCCCTGGGCGAGACCGTGGGCGCCACGACCGCGCTCATCCTCCTGACTGGCACCTGGCGCCCCTCCACCCCCTCCGACACGGAGTTCCTCGTCGCCCGCGACGGCAGCCGCTGGACGCGTGTCGCCGATGATGAGAGCGGCGGCCAGGTCCTCATCAACTCCACCGGCAACGAGGTCGATACCGCCGGCAACGGCTACGACCGCTCCTGGCTGGACCCCGCCGACTCGCCGCTGCCCGCCCCCGAGGTCTTTGGCCTGTGCGGCGGCGCCTGCGCGATCGACTCCGATGCGTGGCGAGCCGTCGGGGGAGTGCGCACCGACCTGTTCATGTACTACGAGGACACCGACCTGTCCTACAAGCTGCGCGAGGCCGGGTACGAGGTGCGCTTTGTCGCAGGGGCTGTCGTCGACCACGAGCACGCCGCCTCCTCGGGCACATCCTCGCCCATGTTCCTGCGGGTCAACGCCCGCAACCGCATCATCGTCGCCGCCCAGCACGCCCCCTGGGGCGTCGTCGCGCGCGCCATCGCGCGCTCGGTTGCGCGCGCCCTGCGCTCGGGCGGACGGGGGCCGGTCGCCCGCGGAGTCCTCCAGGGGCTCCTCGCCCTGCCTCGCGCCCTGCGTCACCGCACCGCCTCGCGTTCCTAGCGCCATCGACCCGGAAACGAGGCCGGGGCCGGTGGGTGCGTCGCGGCACACAACGCGGGGCGGAGCTGCGTAGCGCCAACGCCTTGATAGACTGGCTGACATGGTGAAGACTGTCCTCGTTACCGGAGCCGGCGGCTACATTGGCCGCCACATTGTTCACGCCCTGCTGGAGCGCGGCCTCGACGTCAGTGTCGTCGACTTCCGCCTCGACGGTGTCGACGAGCGTGCGCGCCGCATCGACACCCAGATTTTCAGCGGCGACGCTGATATTTACGACCAGCTCGGACGCCCGGACGTGGTCCTGCACCTCGCGTGGCGCGACGGCTTCGTGCACAACTCGCCGGCCCACATCGAGGACCTGCCCGCCCACTACCACTTCATCGAGAACCTCCTCGAGGGCGGCTGCACCCACCTGGCCGTCATGGGTTCCATGCACGAGGTCGGCTACTGGGAAGGCGCCATCGACGAAAACTCCCCGTGCAACCCCGCCTCGTTGTACGGCATCTCCAAGAACGCGCTCCGACAGATCACGTCGCTGCTGACCACCAAGCACGGCGCCACCATGCAGTGGCTGCGCGGCTACTACATCGTCGGCGACGACGCGCACGGCTCCTCGATCTTCTCCAAGCTCCTGGCCGCCGCCCAGGAAGGCAAGAAGACCTTCCCCTTCACCACGGGCAAGAACCTCTACGACTTCATCTCCATCCAGGGACTGGCCTACCAGATCGCCGCCGCCGTCTCCCAGGACGAGGTCAACGGCATCATCAATATCTGCAGCGGCGAGCCGATGAGCCTCGCCGACCGCGTCGAGGCCTACATCCGCGAGAACGACCTGGACATCACCCTCGAGTACGGGGCATTCCCGGATCGTCCCTACGATTCGCCCGGCGTGTGGGGCGACGCCACGAAGATCCGCCAGATCCTGGCCGCCGTCGACGGCACGGGGGAGTAAAGCCGTGAAGCGCGCCGGTATTTTCCTGTTCTTCGATCCCCAGGGCCTCGTCGACGACTACATCGTGGAGTGCCTGACCTCGCTGCGCGAATACCTCGACGAGATCCTCGTCGTCTCCAACTCTGCCCTGGACGACACCGCTCGCGAGCGCCTCCTCAAGGGCGCCACCGAGGTCTTCGAGCGCGAAAACACCGGCTTCGACGTGGGCGGCTACCGCGACGGTATCGCCCACTTCGGCTGGGAACGCCTCGGCCAGATCGACGAGCTGATCCTCTTCAACTACACCTTCTTCGCGCCCGTCAACCCGTGGAAGAACCTCTTCGACCGCGTGGATGCCGCCGGAGCAGTGGACTTCTGGGGCATCACCGAACACGATGAGGTGCGCCCCCACCCCTTCCTGGCAGCCACCCGCATGCCGCGCCACATCCAGTCCCACTGGATCGCCGTACGCAACCCGCTGCTCAGCTCCCCGGACTTCCGCAAGTACTGGGACGAGATGCCCCCGATCCGCTCCTACAACGACTCGATCCAGTGGCACGAGTCCCGCTTCACGGAGTACTTCGGCAACCTCGGCTACACGCACGTCGTGGCATACCCGCGCGAGGACTACCCTTCGCGCAACCCCGTCTTCGACAACGCCTCGATGCTGCTCGCGGACGGCTGCCCGATCCTCAAGCGCCGCAACCTCTTCCACGACCCGCTCTACCTGGACCGCCACGCGATCATTGGCGCGGACATGCTGGAACTGGCGGAAAAGGCCGGCTACGACACCGACCTGATCCTCACGAACCTCGCGCGCACCTCGCGTCCGCGTGACCTCGTGACCAACGCGGGCCTGACGACCGTCATCTCCCCGCGCGCCGACCAGGCCACCCTGGACGCCGCCGCCTCCCTGAAGGTCCTCGCGGTCGCACACATCTTCTACGCCGATATGGCTGATGAGATCCTCGACCGCCTGAGCGTCCTGCCGGAGGGCTACCACCTGGTGGCGACGACCTCGAACGAGGAGAACAAGGCCCTCATCGAGGCGCGCGCCCAGGAACGAGGCGTGGACGCCGACGTGCGCGTCGTGTCCTCCAACCGCGGCCGCGATATCGGCGCGTTCCTGGTGGACTGTGGCGACGTGCTGACCTCCGGCGAGTACGACATCGTCGTGAAGATCCACTCCAAGAAGTCCGTCCAGGACGACTACAACGCCGCCCAGCTCTTCAAGGAGCACCTCTACGACAACCTGCTGGCCTCCTCCGATCACGTGGCCGGTATCCTCGCGGAGTTCGCGGCCCACCCGGGACTGGGCATGGCGATCGCGCCTATGCCGCACATGGGCTACCCGACGATGGGCCACGCGTGGTTCGCGAACCGCCAGCCCGCCCGCGACTTCGCCAAGAAGGTCGGCATCACCGTCCCCTTCGACGACCACCAGCCGCTGGCCCCCTACGGCTCCATGTTCATCGCGCGCCCGGAGGCCCTGTCCCTGCTGACCGGCGCCGGCCTCGTCCCCGAGGACTTCCCCGAAGAAGGCGGCTACAAGGACGGCTCCTTGGCGCACGTCATCGAGCGCCTCCTGTCCTACGCGGTCCTGTCGCGCGGCTACTACGTGCGTCCCGTCATGACCCCGAAGTGGGCGGGCGTGTACTACGGCTACCTGGAGTACAAGCTGGCGGCGACCTCCTCGATGATGCCAGCCTTCGCGATCGACCAGGTGCCCTTCCTCAAGGCGCGCATGGGCGCGGTCCCGAACCTGCTGGGCGCTGTCAAGACCAACATCATGGTGCGCACGCCCGGACTGGGGAACGCGCTCAAGCCGGCGTACCGCGCGGCCCGCGGAGTCGCGCACAAGATCCGATCCATGAAGGGTGAGCGATGAGCCTGGCCTCCACGATCCGGGCTGCGGCCCCTCACACGCCCCAGTCCGTCGCGCAGGCATTCAACTCCAGGTCCAACTCGATCGGGTTTTTGCGATGGCTGATGGCCTTCATGGTCATCTTCTCGCATGCCGGACCGATCGCCGGTTTCTACGGCGGCGAGGATCTGGGCGTGCAGATCTCCAAGGAGCAGTCCATCGGTGGCGTCGCCGTCGCGGGTTTCTTCTTTTTCTCGGGATTCCTGATCACGCGCTCGCGCATGGGCCGTGCGACGATCTGGCGCTACATGTGGCGCCGCGTCCTGCGTATTTTCCCCGCCTACTGGGCGGCCCTGCTCTTCACGGTCGGTATCCTCGCACCGATCGCCTACTGGCACACCTTCCATAACATTTCCGGCTATCTGCACCCGGCCACCGAGTCGCCGCTCACGTACTTCGTGAACAACATGTGGCTGAACCTGGGCCAGCGCAATATCGCCGGCATGGGCGAGAACCTGCCCTACTTCATCCTGCACGGCGCCCGCGACTGGAACGGCTCGGCCTGGACGCTCATCTACGAGTTCAAGGCATACATCCTGGTGGCGATCCTCGGCCTTTTCGGGGCGCTCGCGAACCGCAAGGTAGGCGGCGCCTTCGCCCTCGTCCTCATCGCCCTCAACGCCCTGCAGTGGATGGGGGCGGGCCAGGTCGCCAACGTCAACTACCTGCTGCGCGACCCCTACATGCTGATGTTCATGGGCCCCTTCGCCTTCGGCATGCTCTTCACGCTCTACGGTGACAAGATCCCCATGGACTCGCGCCTGGCGTGGGGCGGGCTGATCTTCGGCGTGCTCTCCTACGCGTCGGGCGGCTGGAACATCGTCGGCCAGTACGGCTTCCTGTACTTCCTCATGTACCTGGCGATTCGCCTGCCTCTGCAGAACTGGGAGAAGCACGGCGACCTCTCCTACGGCATCTACATCTACGCATGGCCGATCATGGCGTTCGCCGCCTACTTCCATCTGCAGGATCGCGGCTGGATCGCCTACCACCTGACGGTCGTCGTGACCGTGCACATCCTGGCCTACCTGTCGTGGCACCTCATTGAGAAGCCCGCGATGGGCCAGAAGAACTACCTGCCCGGATGGATGGATAAGCTCATCGAGCACTTCCGTCCCACGTACGAGGCCGTGGCCCGTCGCATCGTCACGCCGGCCCTGTCCTCAACCAGGATCGCGACGGTCATGGAGGCTGAAGAGGCGGCCGCACGTACCGAGGAGGAGACCAAGTGAGCGAGAAGAAGGTCGCCGGCCAGTTCAAGGAATCCGAGTCCGGTCTGCGCGACGTCTCCTTTGACGAGGGTGTTCCCGCCGGCTCGTGGAAGCATCGCCTCCACTACGTGCCCCTCGCTGTCCTGCTTGCGGGCGCGTGCGCGGCCACAGGCGTGGGCACGTGGTACAAGGCCACCCACCCGGCTCCGCAGGCCCCTGCCCCGGCAGCCCAGGCCTCGTCCTTCGCGCGCACCACGCCCCAGTCCCTGCCCGAGGTCTGTGCCCCCACCCCGCGCGCCGACGTGGGCCCGTGGACGCCTGGCGTCGCCGGCACTGCGGGCTACCTGCCCACGGACGCTGCCCAGGCCTCGTTCGAGCAGTCCATGACCGGCGTGACCACGTACGTGCAGGGCCGCGACGGCTACCTGTTCCTCTCCGATGTCTTCAACGCGAACTTCTCTCAGGCGCTGGGCCGTGTGCGCCCCACCCCCGAACAGGTGAGCGCGTGGGACCGCTACATGAGCGGCATCGAGACGGCCGCCGGCCAGCAGGGCGCGACCGCGCTCTTCATGCCCGCCCCGGCCACGTGGGACGTCTACTCCGACAAGCTGCCCCAGTGGGCTGACCCGCTGATGGGCACGACCTCCCTGGATCTCATGCGCTCGGCGCTGCCCACCCACGCGTGGGTGGACGTGCGCGAGGGCCTGCGTGAGGCCCGCGAGGGGAGCGAGGCCCCGCTGTACTCGGCGGTCAACCCCCACTGGTCTCCCTACGCCGCGCACATCGCGTGGAACCAGACGCTGTCCTGCCTGGCCGCCGTCAACCCGCAGCTTGAGGGGCTACCCTCCCTGACGCCGTCCGGCGTGAGCGGCGTGGACGCCCCCAACGAGTACGAGGCCCTGGGAGCCCCCGCCCAGGCGGGTCCGTGGGCGGTCCCCACCTACGAGCAGGACCCCGGTAGCGTTCACCTGCTGCAGCTGGAGAGCCGTGACGAGCTGGCCGACACCGCCGCGCGCCTGTCCGAGGTGACGGCCGCCCCCGAGGTCTCCCTGGCCAGCCCCGTCGACTTCCAGAACAAGCCGGCGCTCACCTACAACCCGAACGGACGCGGCACCGCGCTCATCGTGCGTGACTCCCAGGGCAACAACCTGGGGCCCGACGTGGCCGCCACCTTCGAATACACGATCCAGGTCGGCCATGCCCTCGACTCCGAGCAGCCGACGGACGTCGCCGCCCTCATCGAGGCCTATAAGCCCAGCGTCGTGATCGTAGAGTTCACGCAGCGCTACCTCGCGCTCACGCCGGCCGCCGGCAAGTAGAATAGATTTCCTGACCACGACAGAAGCGATGGGAGTAGCCGTGTCTGAGACGAAACGGGTCATTGACCTGACGATGCGCATGGCGCAGCGCTCGATCTCCTCGGAGTTCAAGGGCACCGCGCTCGGCCGCCTGTGGTCCTTCATCAACCCGATCGCCACGATCGCCGTGTACGCGCTGATCTTCGGTGTCGTCTTCCGCGGCGAGGCCGACAAGGGCGCGAACTCGGGCCTGTCCTCGTTCGCGCTGTGGATCGGCGTGGGCGTCATCGCCTGGAACTTCATGTCGAGCGGTATTCAGCGCGGCATGGATTCCCTCGTGGGTAACTCCGGCCTGCTCACCAAGGTCTACTTCCCGCGTCAGGTCCTCATCTACTCCTCGGTCCTGGCGCTGGCCTACGACTTCGCCTTCGAGCTGGGCGTCATCATCCTCATCATGTGCATCGCCGGCGGCCCCGGCGTGCTGCTGATGATCCCCGCGGTCATCGTGATCACCCTGCTCGCGATGCTCTTCGTGATCGGCATGGGCCTCATCCTGTCGGTTGCGTCGGTCTACTTCCGCGACATCTCGCACCTGTGGCAGATCTTCAACCAGATCTGGATGTACGCCTCCGGCGTCGTCTTCTCCCTCTCGATGCTGAACAAGGTCCAGACTGACCTGGCGGCCAAGGGATGGACCTGGGGAGGCGAGCCCCTCCCGATCGTCACGATCTTCCGCCTCAACCCCGCCGAGCTCTTCCTCGAGGCCTACCGCTCGACGCTGTACGGCTTCGCGATGCCGTCCTGGCAGGTGTGGCTCGGCTGCGCCGCCTGGGCCTTCGGTATCTTTGGCCTCGGCTCGCTGATCTTCCGCCGCTTCTCGGCACGAATCGTGGAGGAACTCTGATGACGAACGCGATTTCGGTGGAGGGCGTCTCCAAGCGCTTCCGCATCTACAAGAACCGCAACCAGTCCCTCAAGGGTGCGTTCCTGCAGCGTTCGCGCGCGCAGTTCGAGGAGTTCTGGGCCCTCGACGACGTCTCCTTCGAGATCCCGCAGGGCAAGACCTTCGGCCTGCTCGGACACAACGGTTCGGGCAAGTCGACGCTGCTCAAGTGCATCGCGAAGATCCTCACCCCGGACAGGGGAACGATCTCCTCGACGGGACGCATGGCCGCCATGCTTGAGGTCGGCTCCGGCTTCCACCCCGAGCTGTCGGGCCGCGAGAACATCTACCTCAACGGCGCGATCCTGGGCATGAGCAAGAAGGAGATCGACTCCAAGCTGGACGCGATTATCGACTTCTCCGGCGTCGAGCGTTTCATCGATCAGCCGGTGAAGAACTACTCGTCCGGCATGTACGTGCGCCTGGGCTTCTCCGTGTCCATCCACGTCGAGCCGGACATCCTCCTCGTCGACGAGGTCCTGGCCGTGGGCGACATGGAATTCCAGAACAAGTGCATGGACAAGTTCGCTCAGCTCAAGGACCAGGGGCGCACGGTCGTCGTCGTGTCCCACGGCCTCGAGCAGATGCGCACCTTCTGCGACCAGGCCGCCTGGCTGGACCACGGCACGCTCGTCGACGTGGGCGCTGCCGCCGAGGTCATCGACACCTACTCCGACGTCGCTCACCACGCCGTTGAGGTCGAGGGTGGCGGCACGCGATTCGGCAGCGGCGAGGCCATGATCGAACGCATCGAGCTGCTGTCCGCCTCCGGTCAGCCCACGTCGCTCGTGTACCCGGGCGATCCCGTGCGCCTGCGCCTGCACTACCGCGCGAACGAGCGCATCGAGTCTCCGGTCTTCGGGGCCTCCATCGACACTCGCGAGGGCGTCTTCGTGTGGGGCCTGCACGGCATGGACGCATGCTACGTACCCACCTCGATTGAGCCGGGCACCGGTCACCTCGACATCGACATTCCGCGTCTGACCTTCAACCCGGGTGCCTACACGATTTCCGCGGCCATCCAGAACCAGGACATGACCAGTGTCATCGACGCCCTGCAAAAGGCCCGCCGCTTCGATGTCCTGCCCGGCCCGGGCATGGAGTCTGGCGGCCTGGTGAACCTGGGCGCATCGTTCACGGACCTGACGCCCGCGCGGCCGATGCGCGACGTGCCCAGGCGCGGCGCCGCCGACTATGAGCACCTCGCGCGCATGCAGGCCCAGCAGGCCGATGCACTCGAGAACGAGGACTGACGGACGCATCGACGTTCGAGGCCGGGGCCCAGCGGTGGAACGTCCGCAGGGCCCCGGCATTTTGTCGAGTTGACGACTCAAAGGTACCCGCGCAGTGTGATGAGTGTCCTACACTTATAGGAGAACTGTTCTCCAGTGACAAGGCACCGTTATGGCATCGACGCCCAGAAGCGCACACCGCGCATACACCCGCGCCCTTACCGCAGCCCTGACCCTCGCGCTCATCGCCCTGCCCGCGCAGGCCCGCGCTGACGCCGGGGACGAGGGCGCACCGCAGTCCGCAGCCGAAGGCACCACAGCGGCGCAGTCCGCCTCGGTCGCCGTGCCGTCGGCCTCTCCCAGCCCCGAGACCACGGACGCGCCCGAGCCCGCCGCCCCTGCCGCGAACGATGAGAACCGGGCGGACCAGGCCTCGCCGGAGGGGGACGAACCTCCGACGATGAACGCGCCCGATGAGACCGGACGCGGTGCGTGGATGCGCGACTCGACTGGCTGGTGGTGGCGGCGCGTCGACGGATCGTACCCGGCTTCCCAGTGGGTGCGGATCGGGGGTAGCCGCTACTACTTCTACGACAGCGGCTACATGGCCACCGGCTGGTTCCGTGACGGTGCCGACTGGTTTTTCCTGGCTCCCTCTGGGGCGCTCGTTGGCGGCTGGCTGAAGGACGGCGGCTCCTGGTACTACCTTGACCCCGCGACCGGCGTCATGCGCACGGGCCTGACTGCGGTGGACGGTACCTGGTACTACCTGGGGTCCTCGGGAGCAATGCGCACGGGCTGGGAGCACCTCTTCGACGGGTGGCACTTCTTCGCCTCCAACGGTTCGCAGATCGGCGGCTGGCTGCGCGACGGGGGCCAGTGGTACTACCTGGATCCCGACACTGGCGTCATGCACACGGGGCTCACCGGCGTGGATGGCACGTGGTACTACCTGGGTTCGTCGGGTGCGATGCGCACCGGCTGGGAGCGCCTCGCCGACGGGTGGCACTTCTTCGCCTCCAACGGTGCGCAGATGGGAGGCTGGCTGCGCGATGGGGGAGAGTGGTACTACCTTGACCCCGACACCGGCATCATGCGCACCGCACCCCTGGAGTTGAACGGCCGCCGCTACGAATTCGACGCTTCGGGCGCGTGGCGCGGGTACGAGGCCCCGGCCGGCTACCTGCAGCCCACCGACCACATCACGGGCCTCGGGGACGCGACCAACACGCTCACCTGGGGCATGAACGGTACCAAGGTGCGCATCGCCCAGGTACGCCTTGGCTTGTGGCACGCAAATAAACTCGCCTCCGTTGACGCGCCCTTCGTGGCAGCCGTCAAGAACTTCCAACAGCGCGCAGGCCTGCCCGTCACCGGCGTCGTCGACAAGGCCACCTGGGATGCCATGGACACCGGCTACCCGTGGACCGTCGACCAGTACCAGGCCACACCGTTGCCCCTGACGGCCACGCGCAGCGAGCGCGTCGAGGCCATGATCGGGTACGCGTGGAATCAGACGGGCTCGTCCTATACGTGGGGAGGGGCAGGCCCCTACGACCAGGGATTCGACTGCTCGGGCCTGGTGCTTCAGTCCCTCTATGCCGCGGGCCTAGATCCCCAGCCCATCGACGTGATCAAGCACGCGTGGCCCTCCTACCGCACCTCGCAGGAGCTCTACGCATACCCGCGCTTCCAGCACGTGCCCCTCGCCCAGCGCCAGCGCGGTGACCTCATCTTCTACACGACGAGCGGCACCGTCACGCACGTCGCCATCTACCTGGGAGACGACATGATCGTCCACACCGACTGGATGGGGCGCCCCGCCCGCATGCAGCACATCACCGCCGGATACGGGTGGGACCGCATGACGCCAGACGTCGTGCGCCCGCTGCCCTGACGGGCATTGCGTCAACGAGGCCGGGCCGGTCGCGGGTGTTTCCGCGGCCGGCCCGGCCTCGTGCGCAACAACGCGCGCACCGATGTCTAGCCGCGGCCCATCAGCTTCTTGGCGGCGCGCTTCGACTTCGACGCCGCGCTCCTCACCGAACGCTTGATCTGAGAGCCGGCCGCGAGCTCCGCACGCAGCGACGTCACCTCCTCGCGCAGCTCATGCACCTGCTGGTGCAGGGCTGTCATCGTGTTGAGCATGTCGACGTGGACGAGATTCAACGACGAGTGGAAACCCGAATCCACGCGCGCCAGTTCCTCGCGCATCCGGCGGTAGTACTCCGCCGAGAGCAGAGCCTGGCCCAGGTGCGGGGACGACGGATCCTCCGTCGCCAGCATGGCGCGCAGGTAGCGGTCGCGGATGTGCAGGTTGTCCCACTTGTGCAGGTACGCGTCCGTAACGACGGAGTTACCCAGGGACGCATCCATCGTGTCACGGTGGTGCCAGTAGGCCAGGGGCTCACCGTCGACGAAGCCGACCGGAGAGTCCGCCAGCAGTCGCAGGTTGAAGTCCCAGTCGGCCTGCGTCTGCAGGGAACCGTCCCAGTGGCCGACCCGGTCGGCGACCTCGCGGCGGATCAGCTGAGAGATCGGCGGCGTGTAGTTCTCCACCATCATGTCCACGAGGGACAGGCCGTAGTTATCCGTCGACAGGACCTCGCGCTCGATCTCGATGCAGGTGCCGTCGGCGCGCACGCGCTCGCGGATGATCTCGCAGCGGGTGGCCACGCCGCCCGCCTGCGGATGTTCGTCCAGGTAGGCGACCGTCTTCTTCAGGAAGTGCGGGTGCCAGGAGTCGTCATCGTCGTGGACCGCGTAGTAGCGGTTATGCGACGCGGACAGGCCCGACTCGAGCGCGGCCTCGCGGCCCTTCGAGACCTCGTTCGTGACGATCGTAATCTTCGAACGAACGGCGCTCTTCTGCTTCTTGACGATCTCGCGGACCTCGGCCTCGTCGCCGGCGTCGTTGACTATGACGACCTCGTAGTCGTCGAAGGTCTGAGAAGCGATCGATGCGAGGGCACGGGTGAGCATCGCCGGGCGATTACGCGTGCGCACGACGACGGTGACTGTTGCGCTCATGCAGTTTCTTCCTCTTCGGTCGGAGTGGTCGAGGCGGGCGCCTGCACCTGGCGGTTACGCAGCAGGTAGATGGCGCTTGCCAGGGCAAGTGCGTATCCCAGGGAGGCCAGGCCCCACAGGGCCATCGGGCTCAGCGGCATGTCGGCCCACCACCACTGGATGTCACCATTCAGGTTACCCGGTGCGATCCACCCCATGTGGCGGATCGAGAGGAGGCCGCGGACGTAGCGGGCAATCGTCGTGTGCATTGCAACCGCGTCGACGACGCTCAGGAAGAAGACGAACATGACGATCTGTCCTCGGGTCAGCGAGGACTTCTTAATGGCGGAGGAGAGCCAGATGAGCAGCCATGTCCCCAGCAGCGGCAGGGCATAGCGGGAGTGGTAGCCGCCGAGGTTGGGGAACGTCGGCGGGGTCGCGATCAGCAGCGGGATGCCGGCCATCGCGCCGAAGACAACGAAGGCGGCCAGCACCTTGCGCAGGCTCATCGTGCGTGCGCCGTAGAAGAGGACCGCGCCTAGGACGAGGAGGCCGAGGATCGTCGTGTAGCCCGGCAGGGGAGTGTCGCGCCAGCCGGGGCCGGAGTTCAACCCGATGAAGCCCGCGAAGTACTCGGGCAGGTAGCGGATGTTCATGATCGCGACCTCGATGCGCTCGCGCAGGGTCACCGAGGCCTCGGACTGGGCGATGTGGCCGGACTGGCCGGAGCCGAGCATGCACCAGATGCCGATGGCGCTGAGGAGCGACGCGACACCGATCTCGGGCAGGTGGCGGCGACGGGCAGCCAGGATGAGGATGCCGAGGGACGCCACGAAGACGTAGAAGGCCGCGTCGCCTCGCGAGCCGTAGCACAGGAGGGAGGCGAGACCAGCCACCCCCAGGAGGGTCCAGCGGCGCCAGCCCTGTGCGTTCAGGGCGCCGTAGAGAGCCGCGCCGTAGGCGAATACGCCCGTGATCGCCCACGAGGAGGGGTTATTAGAGGCGATGAAGTACAGGCCCATCGGCGTCCACGCGACGAGCGCGGATAGCGCGGTTGCGCGGCGCACCTCGCGGGTCGACAGCGCGCAGACCGCGCCGATCAGTGCCAGCGCGAGTCCAACGTTGATCGCGCGCATGATCCACACGGAGTGCTCCACGTTGTGGCCCGCGAACAGGTGGTGGAACTGGTAGAAGCCGTAGGGGTACTGTCCGTCGTTGTACCGGTACGACGGGAACATCGTGTCATCCGAGTAGTCATGGATGCACGCGTGCGATTTGTCGGGGCTGAAGGCCTCACACTGGGCGTGGGACGTGGTCACGGGGGCCATGACGTACAGATCGCCGTCGATGGTTGTCGTGTCGCAGCCCGTGGACTCGATGGGGCGCGGGCACCACGTGGAAACGAGGTGGTAATCGTCGTCCGGAGAAGCACCCGGAGGAGAGGCGAAGATCCAGCCCGTGGCCACGGAGAGGATGCCCAGGGCCAGGATGACGAAGGCCAGGGGCCGCGCTGCGGTAGAGACGAAACGATCCCGCGCGGGAGCGAGGTGGTCGACGAGCGCACGTGCCATGAAATGAGCCAATCTGTCCGGGATATGTACGTCTAATGTACACGAGTCCGGGCGTGGCCTGGCGGGTGCGAGGCCACGGGCAGGCTAGAAAACGACGGGCCAGTGGGGCATGCAGGTCGTCAGTGTCCCGTGGGCGCTCGTGGCCTCGGCGAGGGCCTGCGTGTAGGCGGGATTCACCTCGGGCTGCTCACCGCGCTTGATGGCCTCCTCGGCTCCCTGCTGATCGGCGAACTCGGGGATCGTGCCGGAGTCGAGGGCCGCGTTGCGCTCGACGTAGACCGAGAGAGCCGCGAGGGCCTGCTTGGAGGTCTCGTCCGTGGCTGCCTGGGCGAGGCGGTCGGAGTAGTCGTTCTTGAAGGCGGCCGCGAAGGCCTCCCACGCGCGGTGACGCTCCTCCGCGTTCGTTTCCCCCGAGCGCTTGGCCGCCAGGGACCTGTAGGCCTGGCCGGTCTCGGAACCGTTGAGCGCCTCGGAGAAGATCTCATCCATCGCTGCGCAGCCGGGGGAGGCGGCGTGCAGGGTCGGCATCGCCGAACTGGACGGCTGGCCGGGGTCACCCGGGGAAACGGAGGCCGCGGGCGTCGACTGTGCGCTCTGGGTGTCCTCGAGCATGGAGCACGAGGTCGTGGCTAGGGCGCACAGGGCGAGCAACGCGAGCGAGGGGACGAGGCGAGTCACGAGGGGTCCGTTTCTGTTGGGGGGATGCTTCCAATCTATCAGCGCGTGCGGCCCTTCATGGGACCTCCAGCGTGGCGAATAGTGACATATCCGACGGGTAAGTGGAGGTGAGTGGCGAGGAATGCGTGAGAACTACGGCATAATAGGGGCAGGAATCGGGTGAGTAGCACCCTCGGACGCCTGCGGGCGCGCAAAGGAGAAGACCTCATGAAGATCGTTGTGACCGGCGGTGCCGGCTTCATCGGAGCGAATTTCGTTCACACGCTGCTGGAGGACCATCCGGACGTCGACGTCGTCGTCCTGGACAAGTTCACCTACGCGGGCAACCGTGCCTCCCTGACTGATGTTCCCGCCGAGCTTGCCGCTCGCCTGACTGTCGTCGAGGGCGACATCGCCGACGCCGACCTCGTGGACGGCGTCGTCGCCGGCGCCGACGCGGTCGTGCACTTCGCCGCCGAGTCGCACAACGACAACTCCCTCGTCGACCCCTCGCCCTTCATCCAGACCAACCTGGTGGGCACCTTCACCCTGCTGGAGGCCGTGCGCCGCCACAAGGTGCGCTTCCACCACATCTCCACGGACGAGGTCTACGGTGACCTCGAGCTGGACGATCCCGCGAAGTTCACCCCCACCACGCCCTACAACCCCTCCTCGCCCTACTCCTCGTCCAAGGCAGGGTCGGACCTGCTGGTGCGCGCGTGGGTGCGTTCCTTCGGCGTCGAGGCAACGATCTCGAACTGCTCGAACAACTACGGCCCGTACCAGCACATCGAGAAGTTCATCCCCCGCATGATCACGAACCGCCTGCGCGGCGTGCGCCCCCGCCTGTACGGCGACGGCCTGAACGTGCGCGACTGGATCCACGTGCGCGACCACAACACGGCCGTGTGGGACATCCTCATGAAGGGCCGTATCGGCGAGACCTACCTGATCGGCGCGGACGGTGAGACGAACAACCGCGACGTCGTCGCCATCCTCAACGAGCTGATGGGCTTTGCCCCCGACGACTTCGATCACGTGACCGACCGCCCCGGCCACGACCTGCGCTACGCGATCGACAACTCCAAGCTGGTCACCGAGCTCGGCTGGGAGCCCCGGTTCACGAACTTCCGCGACGGCCTGGCCGACACGATCGCCTGGTACACCGAGAACGAGGCGTGGTGGGCTCCCCTCAAGGAAGCCGTCGAGGCGAAGTACGCCGCCGAAGGACACTGAGTCCTTGGATCGCGTGACCCGAGACGAGGCCGTGCCTCGCCCCCGAGTCACCGTCCTCATGGCCACCTACAACGGGATGGCCGAGGGCGGGGCGTGGCTCGACGAACAGGTGGACTCCGTGCTCGCCCAGGTGGGCGTGGAGGTCCGCCTCGTCGTGTCCGACGACGCGTCGAGCGATGGAACGCGCGCGCACCTGGAGGCGCGCGCCGCCGCCGACCCTCGGATCACGGTTCTACCCCAGCGCGACGGTACCCCCGGCGTCACGGGCAACTTTCTGCACCTCTTCACGACGCATGCCCCCGACGGCTCCTACGTCGCCTTTACCGACCAGGACGACGTGTGGCACGAGGATAAGCTGAGTTCTCAGCTGGCCCTCATGGCCGATCGTGGGGCTGATGTCGTGTCATCGAACGTGACGTCCTTCCAGTGGCTGCCCGGTGGGGCGGTTGGGGAGCGTCGCCTCATTCGCAAGTCGCAGCCCCAGCGTGCCTGGGACTTCCTCTTCGAGGCCGCGGGTCCCGGCTCCACCTACGTCTTCAGCCCGAAGGCCCACGAGGCCCTCGTGCAGGTGTTGGAAGGCCTCGACTACAGCGAGATCGGCGTGCACGACTGGTACGTGTATGCACTGGCCCGCTCAATCGGCCTCACGTGGGTAATCGGCGAGGAACCGACACTTGAGTATCGTCAGCACGGCGGCAATGTGCAGGGAGCGAACTCCGGCTCGGGGGCACGCGACGCGCGCATGGCCAAGCTACGCAATGGTTTCTATCGCAACCAGTTCATTCTGACTGCCCGCACCGCCCAGAAGGTCGGCACGTTCGACGATCGCCGCGCTCGCCAGCTGTGCGCCATCCTGCGCGAGCTCGAAGGGCAGAGCGTTGTCTCGAGGCTGTGCTTCGCCCTGCGCTGGCGTCAGATCCGCCGCGACCGCATGGAGGGCCTCAAGCTCGCCGCCGCGCGAGTCCTCGGCGTGTGGTGACCTTCTACCTCTGATAGGTGACGAGCCCGCCGTCCGCATCCTCCGTCGCCAGGATCTGCGTCAGCCTGTCCGGCGAGACGGCGTGCGGATCAATGATGACGACAGAGCGTCCCTGCATCCACTGATCCAAGACCTGGCCCGCACCCGTACGCGCGTCCCACAGCAGGGCGACGCGGCTGCCCTGAACCGGCGCCGACGGGCGGGTCCCAGCCAGTGCCTCGTCTCGGGCTTGGGCAAGCAGAGGGGGAGTGTCGACGACGAGGGCATCCGGCTGCATGGCGATTTCCGCGAGGCCGTCGAGAGCTCCATCCAGGGGACCATCCCAAGCGAACGACAGGTACTGTGCGGGTTGAGCCAGCACGTGCGCCCCGGTGTCCAGCGCGTTGGATGCTTCGGAACCGAGAATATTCGTGACGAAAAGGTCTCCGGGGAGCGGGCGTCGTGTATCGAGAATCTCCCACCCCATCGCCCGCGCTGCGATCTGCCAGAGCGTGTCCTGCCAGGGCTGAAGAGTCGTGTAGATGCGAGTTGGTGTCGCTTCGCCCGAGCCGAACAGATCGGCCGCGAGTTCGTTTGTCAGGTAGTTTGCAATCTTCGCTAACCACCGGCTGACCACGGGTCCTCCCAGTTCAACCCGTTCCTGACCATATTGGGTGAGTGCTGGACCTGACCAGCCGTTAATCACTGTGGTACAGTGGGTGAGCCTGCTCATAGTTTCTAAGGACTTATTGTTCATGGTTTCAAGTATATCGAAGGTCTCAGGCGAACCAAATACTTAGTAACTGTGAAGTCCTTGAAATGGGGCACTGTTTTACCGTTGGGTCAAGTGCTACGGAAAAGGTCTCAATATCGCGAAACGGCTTGACTTCCGACAACGACACGCGTGTAATTCTCGTAGTGATCGATTCGTTATAAGGAGCTCCCGCAATGTGGAACATCTTCGGTGACGGACCCCTGGAGTGGTCCGAGGATGCCGACGCGGCGCAGTACGCCCGCATTGACGGCCCCCTTGCGTGGCAGCAGCATGCTCTGTGTGCGCAGACGGATCCTGAGGCGTTTTTCCCTGAAAAGGGTGGCTCCACTCGCGAGGCTAAGGCTGTTTGTCAGGCCTGCCAGGTGCGCGAAGAATGCCTGGAATACGCGCTGGCTAACGACGAGCGCTTTGGTATTTGGGGCGGCATGTCCGAGCGCGAGAGGCGGCGCCTGCGCCGTATGGCCGGTTGAGTCCGACGCAGCGCTCCGTCGGTGCGATCCTTGTCACAAGGGGAGAAGCACCGCTGACTCAGTCCGTTTTGCGGGCCATCGAGAATCAATCGGTGGCCCCGCATTCGTTGACCATCATCGATGTCGCAGGCCGACACGTCACTCCCTTCCCCGCTGAACGAGTTCCCGAGGGGGCCGAGCTCGTGCGCGTCGGCCGCGCCCGCAACCTCGGCGATGCGATCCGTCGTGCCTACGCGCAGGGCGCCCCCTTTACCACGGAGCAGTGGTGGTGGATCCTGCACGAGGACAGTGCCCCCGAACCCGAGTGTCTTGACGAGCTCATCCAGGCCGCCGCCGTCGGTAAGACCGTCGGAGCTGTCGGCGTCAAGCAGATGAGCTGGGACGGCAGCCGTCTCCTTGAACTCGGAATCTTTGCTACGGCCAGTGCCCGCCGACTCGAGCGTATTGGTGACGACGATATCGACCAGGGCCAGCACGATGGCACGAGCGACGTCCTCGGCGTCGGTACCGCCGGTCTGTTCATCAGCGCCGAGTCCTACGAGGCAGTCGGCGGATTCGATCCCGCGCTCGGTCCCTTCGGTGACGGACTCGACCTGGGGCGGCGCCTGCACCTGGCCGGGTATCGCGTGATCGTAGCCCCCAACGCGCGCGTGCGTCACGCCCGCGTCTCCCTCTACTCCGGCCTCGACGGCGCTTCGGACACGGACCACAGCGAACCGACTGGGGATGTCTCCGACGCCGTCGTCGATGGCAACGACGCGACCGATGGATCGTTCCGCAAGCGCCGCTACGCCCAGATGTACAACTGGTGCAAGGCGGTGCCTGCCCTCATCCTGCCGTTCCTGGCGCTGTGGCTCCTCGTGTGGAGCCCCGCCCGCGCCCTCGGACGCATCCTGACGGGCCGGGCCTCGCTCGCTCTGCCCGAAATCGGTGCCCTCGTGTCCCTGATCGGCGCGACCCCGCGCCTGCTTGCGGGTCGTGCGCGCGCAGCTCAGTCGCGTCGCGTTCCCCGCTCGGCCCTTCGCGCGCTTGAGACGGCTCCCGCCCTGCTGCGCAAGGAACCCGAAGGCGTGGACGAAGATGAGCATGGAGAGCGGATCGATCCGCTCATCATTGCCTCGATGCGACGCTACCGCTTCCGCTCGGCATCGACTGCCCTGGGGCTCCTCATCCTCACTGCCACCCTGGCACTGATGCAGTGGTGGGGAACGGGGGCTGGCCTCGTGGGCGGCGCCTGGGTGTCGCTGCCCTCTTCGTGGTCCGAGCTGTGGGGAGCTGCGTGGTCCGCGTGGATCCCGGGTGGAGACGGATACTCGGGCGGTGCCGACCCGCTGACGGTCCTCATGGCGATTCTCAGTGCTCCGTTTGCGCCCATGGGCATCACCCCGGGAGCTCTGGCCACCTTCCTCCTTGTCGCGTCGACTCCGATTGCCGCGATGATGGCCTGGATTCCCTCACGGGTGCTCGCCTCGTCTGTGCGTGTGCGCTTCCTCGTGTCCCTCGCCTGGTCTGTCGCGCCCTCTTTGCTCATGAGCGCCATGCACGGCGTTCTCGCAGCGACCCTCGCGCACGCGGCCCTGCCGGTCTTTGCCGCATACTGCTTGGGCCAGCCGAAGCCTCTGCTAGTAGCCGGAGCCGCCGGCGTCGATGAAGCCCCGCTGCGTCCGCGTGGAATTAACGGCGGATGCGCAGCTCTCGCCCTCGTCGTTCTCGCCTGCTGCGCCCCCTGGACGCTCCCGCTGGGTGCGGGTGCCCTGGTGTGGCGCTCGCGTCGTTCTCTCCTCGTGGCACTACCCGCCCTCGTCCTCCTCGTTCCGACCTACGTCTCGATCGCGGCGCGCCCTTCGGCATGGCCGGCGCTCGCTTCTACGAGCGGGGGAGTGCATGCCTACACGCGTGCCGACTCGTGGATGGCGATGCTCGGCATGCCCGCCGCGCCGTCAACGCCCATCGAGGCTTTTGCCCTGGGTATTGTCGGTGCCGGCGTGATCGCCGCCGCGGGCATTGCTCTCCTGCGCCTGCGTACTCGCTTCGCTGCACTCGCCTTCTGTGGAGCCCTCGTGGCCGCCGCGGCCGGTTGGGCAGCCTCACAGATCGGCGTGGGCATCTCCGGTGCATTCGTCGCTCACGCATGGACCTCTCCCGCGCTGTCCCTGTCTGTCGGTGCCCTGCTCGTGCTTGCCGCCCGATCTGGTTCGAGCAACGAAGACGAGGCCGAGGGCCCTCGCCCCGCATGGGACGGCTCGCGTCCCTTCACCGTACGCGCGCTCGGCGCCCTGAGCGCGCTCGTTCTGCTAGGAGCAGGAGGAGGCGTGGCCGCCTCCGCCTTCGCCGCACGTGGCGACGCAGCGGACACCCCGACCTTTACGCTCGCGCAGCGCTCGACCGTTTCCCCGATGTCCTCACCGATCGTCTCCGCTGTCGCCTCGCAGGCCCAGCGGTCGACGCGCGCGGGACGCATCCTCGTCCTCGACGGCGATCCCACGAACGGCACAGTGAACGCGTCCCTGTGGCGCGGCTCGGGCCCCTCCTTGACCGATGGGTCGCCGGCAACGCGTGCCCTCGCCCTCGCTCAGGCTCGCTCGGGTGCTGCGGAAGGAGTCCTGCGTGACCCCGCGACCGCGTCGCTCGCCCAGGCGGCCTACACCCTCGTCGTCTACCCCGATGACGCGACCGTGGCGACCCTGGCCGCCCACGATATCGATACGATCCTGGTGCCCCTGGGTGCCAGCGGATCCCAGGCCCTGACCTCCGGACTCGACCGCGCCTCCGGCCTCGAAAAGGTCGGCGACACGAACTCGGGCACCGTCTGGCGCGTACGCCCGGGCGGCGTGACTCCGTCGCGCGTCCGCGTCGAGTCGGCGTCCGGCGTCACCACCCCGGTCGGCGGTACCCAGCTCAGCGTCAGCGGAGACGTTGATGCGAGCGGCACCCTGATCCTCGCCGAGCGCGCCGACTCCGGATGGCGTGCCTCCGTCGACGGGACCGCCCTGACCGTCACTGAAGCAGCCGACGGATGGTCTCAGGCCTTCGAGATGCCTACCGCAGGGCACCTGACGCTCACCTACGACGCGTGGTGGATCATCCCCTGGCGGATCGCCTCTGGCGTGTGCCTGGTCGTCGCCGCAGCAAGCGCCCTATCCGCGTGGAGGAAGAGATGACGAAGCGCCCAACCAACTCCCTGACGACCCTGATGGGAGCGGGGATCGCCGCGGCGGTTGTGGCCTCGGCGTCCATGTGGGTGTCGTCTGCTCCCGCCACGGTGGAAGGTACCGCGCAGAGCGCGCACCCCTCCCAGGTCCAGCTCGCCTGCCCTTCCGGCATTGTCGACCCCTTTGAGACCACGAACGTCGCGGCGGGCACCACCTGGTCTTCGTTGGCCACGGCCCCCGTGTCTCCCGCACCCGCTTCCGTCACAGGGCAGGGCGGTGTCATTCCGACGGCCCTCACCCTCGCCGGTCAGGGTGGCGGCGAACTCGCCGGCCTCAGCGCCGCCGGCTGCGCTGCCGCTCGCACATCTCAGTGGATCGCGACCGGTGCGACCACCGCGGGTGCCGACATGGTCCTGATCCTGTCCAACCCCGGCCCCACAGCCTCGGTCGTCAGCATCGATGGGTATGGCGCGTCGGGTCCGCTCAACGCCGCACCGCGGCAGGTAACAGTCCCCGCACGTTCCTCTGCCTCGGTGCTGCTCGCCGGGTGGTTCCCCGACGAGAGCGCGCTGGCCGTGCATGTGCGCGCCGACGGGGGAGGGGTCGCCGCCTGGGCCCAGGCGTCCCTCATGAACGGCGAAATTCCGCAGGGCACCACCCTGGCGTCCGCGGTCGTGCCCGCAACCACGCAGACCATCCTCGGTGTGGACCCGAAGGGAACCTCCCTCCTGCGCCTCGCCTCGCCGTCGGGAGAAGCCCACGTGAGCGTCTCCGTCGCCGATTCGACCGGCGTGCACCCCCTGGCAGGAGGCCAGGCGACGGTCGCAGAAGGCACCACCCTCGACATGCCCCTCGACGGCGCGTCCAGCGACTCCAGCCCGATCACGCTCATCGTGACCTCCGATCACGAGGTCGTGGCTCAGACGACGACAATCACCCTCGGTGCGCCGTGGGCGCAGCGAGCGAGTGCCTGGATCATGCGGTCCAACGCGACTCCCGCCACAGCCCTGACTGAGGCGACCATTCCCGGCGCCACCCAGATTGAGGCCATGGGACGCCAAGTCCTCTCAACGACGCCGATCCGTGCCACCTCCCTGGCCACCAATTCGGGCGTCACCAACGTGCGCGCGAGCCTCCTGCTCTACGCGCCCGCGCCCTCCCAGGCCTCGTCGAACGATCAAGGCGTCGCCTCATCGGATGCCCCTAGCCCGAGCGCAACCCCCGACATCTGGGCCTCACCCTCACCGAGCGGCGGGCAGTCCGGGATGAGCCAGTCCGGTGCCGATCAGGACCCACAGTCGAGCGGTACGTCTGCTTCCACACCCGGAGCGGTCGCCGTGCGCCTGGGCGGGCGCACCATCTACGTTGCACCCGGTATCCCCACCCTCGTGGATCTGCCCGACAACGGTGGAACCCTCAGCGCGGACTCTTCGATCCAGGCGGCTATCGTCGTCTCAGCGGACACGGCCGTGGGTCGCATGACCACGACGTGGAACGTGGGCACGGAAGGCATCAGTGCCGTCAGCGGTGCCATCCGCACCACCAACTGAAGCGGCGCTCAGCGCATCGCGTCGTCGATTTCGTCCGGTGGCAGCGCCAGGATATGACTGATGCGCTCGATCAATACCCTGCGCGTCATCACAGCGACCTCCTCCTGGGCGCACCGCAGCGTGATTGGCAGGCGATAGACGACGATACGATCGTGCAGACCGCGACGCCGATCCGCCGGGAAAATGCGCGCGACGACGACGTTGTGAGACTCCCAGGGAGCAGGATTCGACGGGGGAACATCCTCGACCGCAAACTCGATCGTGGCCACCTGCGGCCATCGACGAATGAGCTCGGTGACGAGCTCGCCGACCATCAGATCGAAGTCCTCACGCCGGGTCCTCCACGCCGGAGTTCCCGGGAAAAATAGGGGACCGCGTGGACCGCGACCGTGGCGGTCACGACTCGAAACATGGCGGCGCGTAGGAAACACCCCCTCAGGGTAGGCGTATGGCGCGCCGAAGCGGGCGATACGGGGACAGAGTGTCGTACTCTTAGGGGCGTGATTGCCCAACGCCACTGCTCCAAGCCCGGCTGCTCCACGGTCGCCGTCGCCACCCTGACCTACGACTACCGCGACTCGACGGTCGTTGTCGGCCCCCTCGCGACTGTCGCCGACCCTAACTCTTACGACCTGTGCGACGAACACGCGCACAACCTCACCGCGCCGCTTGGCTGGCAGGTCGTCCGTCTGGCAACCACCTTCGAACCCGCGCCGCCCTCGGGGGATGACCTCGCGGCCCTCGTCGATGCTGTGCGCAGGGTTGCCCAGGAGGCGCAGGCAGCCCCGGCGCCGCCTCAGGAGACCCGCAAGCCGACCACCGGACCGTTCGGGCCCGCACGTTCCGTGGGGACCCCCGACACCTCGAGTCCGCTCGATCCGTCGAGCCCCTACGCGCGACGCCGCGCCCAGTTCACCGTCGTCGACGGTACGGACCCCGAGGACAACGACTAGGGGCTACAGGCCGAAACGGGCCTGCGTCGCCTCGTGGAAACGAGCCTGGCCTCGCGAGCGACGCTCAGCCTCACGACCCCAGTCGCGATCCCTGCGGGCCACCAGCACGGCCGCAATCACAACCTCCGGATGGAGACCATCGGGCAGGGGTGTCTGCACGCGACGCGACAGGCGCTGCGCGAGTGAGACGGCGACCTGTCCTCGCACGTCGGTCTTCAACGAGCGATTCGACTGCAGGAAGGCACGAGCCTCCGCGACGAGTGCATCGTCGAGGGGAAGGATTGTCGCGGAGCGCGCCCAGTCTTCGAGGCCCGGCGGCATCACGAGCGGCGGATAGAACACGGATGCGCCCTGCGAGCACACCATCGTGCCGGCCGCCAGATCGCCCAGGCGCTTGCCTTTCGAGCTCATGATCTCCGCGAGTGCCGCCAGTCCGCCAAATGTCGCCCAGTTCTCCAGAATGCCTGTCGAGACGCGCACTGCGCTATGGCGGGCAGTGATTGGACCACCGTCGTCACGCACGACCCGCAGGTTGAACGCCCACTTCCCAAGCGAACGGCCACGGGTCGCGATCTCGACGACGAGCGGCAGGAACAACATTGTCGTCGACAAGAAGCCGACGATGATCACGCGCTGGATCGATGCGGACGGCGAGGTGAACCTGGCGGCCATCACAAACAGCACGACCGTGCACAGGAAGTACGTCGTCGCATCCATGACGGCGGCGGCAAAGCGCTCCGGAGGCGAGGCTGGCGTCACGTCCAGGGTGACTGCCTCGCCCGTGCGCACAAAGTCGTCTTGAATGGCGCTCGATTGACTGCGTTGCGTGCTCATATATGACACGCTAGTCCAATGGACATTGATGTGCTGCGGGTAAGTGGCGAAACGGAATGGAAGCGGCTGGAACAGCTGACGCGCCAGCGCTCTCTGTCGGGCGACGAGATCGACGAATTCGACCGTCTCTACCGTTCGACCACGACGGACCTGGCGCGCGTTCGCACGCTCAACCCCGATCCCGACGTGATCGCGGAGCTGTCGCGCATCCTGTCCGCTGCGCGCGGTCGTCTCGCGGGCACCGGCGGCCTCTCCGGAGCCGTTATCGCGCGTTTCTTCACGGTGTCCCTACCGCTCACGCTCTATCGGATCCGTTGGGTGATCCTGGCCGTGATGGCAGCGTTCATTGCCATCGCCGGCGTCCAAGCGAATTACCTGATGAGTCACCCGGATGTTATGAACGAGCTGGGTACCCCTGAGCAGCTGAAGTACTATGCGCAGAGCGCGTTCGTCGAGTACTACCACCAGGACACGAACGCAGAGTTTGGCCTGTCTGTGTGGGCCAACAATGCCTGGATCGCCCTGGTGGGCGTGGCCACGGGGATTACGGGCGTCTACCCGCTGAAGATCCTGTGGGAGAACGCCACGAGCATTGGCACGTCAACGGCCATCGTCTTCAGCTATGGGGGAGTCTGGCATTTCTTCCGTTTCATCCTGCCGCACGGGCTTCCTGAGCTGACTGCCGTCTTCATCTCGATTGCGGCGGGCCTGCGCGTCTTCTGGTCGCTGCTCGTGCCCGGTCCGATGACGCGCTTCCAGGCTGTCGGACAGGCGGCTCGTAGCGTGATGACGGTCGCGGCGGGCTGTGCCATCCTCCTGGCCGGATCCGGCGTCCTGGAGGGCTTCGTGACGCCCTCTGACCTGCCTGACGCCGTCAAGATCACCCTCGGTGCCCTCATGACGGCCGCCGTGTGGGCATACATCCTCATCCTCGGGCGGCGTGCGCACCAGGCGGGCGCCAGCGCCGACGTCGGCACTGACGCCGGCTACTACCAGCCCGTCTCGGGGTGAGGCGCTCACGTGACGTGTGGCGTTAATGCTTGCGCGAAGCAGGCATGGCTCAGAGTCGGCCGCTCTTCTTGAGCTCGATGTAGCGGTCCGCGGTCCGAGCGGGAAGCAGACCCGCCGAGGCACGCACGGTGAGCGCGCCGGCCAGGCGAGCGTCGGTGGCTCCCGCCTCGTCGGACCGTTCGGCGAGGGAGGCGGAGGCAGCAAGGAACACCTGCTCGGCGTCCTCGCGTCCTGCCCGCGCCCGGATTTCATCCGGATCGGTTGCCGATGCAACCAGCACCGTATGGCGGTCGCTTAAGCGCGCCAGCGCATCGGTGAACTCGGTTTCCATGCCGGCCGGTGGAATCTTCGTTGCGATAACGACGAACGCGGAATGATGCACGGTCTGCTCGACCGTGCTCACCATCTCCGACCAGTCGGTGACGTCCAGGCGGGGCGAAATATCCGTAAACGTGTGGGCCAGGGTCTCGATGACCTTGGCTCCTCGCACGCCCGAGACGCGTGCGCGGACAGCCGAGTCGAGGACGATGAGGTGCACCTTGTCGCCCGCTCGGTCGGCCAGGGCAGCGAGAAGCAGAGCAGTTTCGATAGAGGAATCGAGGCGCGGGGCGCGTCCCAGCGCGATCGAGTCGACCTCTTCGTGCTCGGGGGCTCCGAGCAGGGCCGAGGAGGCGCGCCCGCAGTCCACGACGATCACGACGTGGCGGTCGCGTTCGGGCCTCCACTGGCGCACCATGAGTTCCGGCGAACGGGCGGAAGCGCGCCAGTCGATGTCGCGCGGATCGTCGCCCACGACGTAGGAGCGCAGGGAGTCGAACTCGGTTCCCGCGCCGCGCAGCGTCGTCGGTGTGGTTCCTTCGAGCTCGTGGAGGCGCGCCAGGCGTGAGGGCAGTAGGACGCGCGCCTTGAACTCGGGGAGGACCGACAGGGAGAGGGGAGCGGACAGGCTTACCTGGCGCGCTCCCAGGTGCAGGGGACCCCACGAGCGAATGGTGACGACGTCGGCCTGGCGTGTGCCGCGCCGGGTCGGGGCGAGCACCGTGGAGATGCGCTCGGAGGTGCCCGGGCGCACTCGCACTCGCTGGCGCGTCGGCGACGGGTTGAGGGAGGGAGGCCACGCGTCGCGCACGTCCAGGTTCATGTGGCGCTTCGTCGTGTTCGTCAGCCGCAGGCGAGACTCGGTGGTCTGGTCAGCGCGAATCGGCCCGGTCACGTCTCGGCTGAGACGCAGGGTACGTGGGGAGGGTGCGGCGAAGGCATCGAGGAGGCACACGGCCACGACGAGGCCGCACCACGCCCACGCGAGAGCGCGGGACGGGGCGAAGGCGAGGGGGATGAGCCCGACCAATACGAGGAGCGCGCTACGCGCCGAAATCACCACGGGGACTCAGCGGGGCACGGGGGTGGCCGCGAGGACACCGGCGACGACGTCCGTGGCGGTAATACCCTCAAGGTTGGCCTCGGCGCGCAGACCCAGGCGGTGTGCGAGCGTCACGGGAGCCATCGTCTTGACGTCGTCGGGGGTGACGAAGCCTCGGCCCTGGAGGAACGCCCATACGCGCGAGGTGCGCAGCAGTGCGGTCGCGCCTCGGGGAGACACGCCCAGACGCACGGCGGGGGAGGTGCGGGTCGCTCGGCACAGATCGACGAGGTAGGCCATGACGGCCGGGGAGACCTCGATGCGGGATGCGACCGCGTGGGCGGCCTGAATGTCGGTGGCGCTGGCGACCGGGCGGATGCCGGCCTCGGCCAGCGCCATCGGGCTGAAGCCCGCCTGGTGACGCGCGATGATGTCGATCTCGGCCTCACGCGACGGCAGCGGCAGCTCGAGCTTGAGCAGGAAACGGTCCAGCTGGGCCTCGGGCAGCGGGTAGGTACCCTCGTACTCAACCGGATTCTGCGTCGCGATCACCATGAACGGCTCGGGGAGCTGACGGGTCTCACCGTCGATCGAGACGGTGTGCTCTTCCATCGACTCGAGGAGGGCGGACTGGGTCTTCGGAGGCGTACGGTTGATTTCGTCCGCGAGCAGCAGGTTCGTGAAGACGGGGCCCTCACGGAAGACGAACTCGGACTGGCCGGCGTCCCACACCATCGAGCCCGTGATATCTGCGGGCATGAGGTCGGGGGTGAACTGGATACGCGCCATATCCACGTCGAGGGCGCGCGACAGGGTGCGCACGAGGAGCGTCTTAGCGACGCCGGGAACGCCTTCGAGGAGCGCGTGACCGCCCGCGACAAGAGCGACGATGAGGCCGCTGATTGCGGCATCCTGGCCGACGACGGCCTTGCCAATCTCTGCCTTCAGGGCAAGGAGCGCCTCCTGGGTGCGCTTCTCGGTCTCATCGAGCGCGCGGCCCGACCAGCCCTCGCCGGTGGGTGCAGAGAACGAGGCGGTGGCGTCCTGCGGGGCGACCTGCACCTGGGGCGCGTAGGGGGTCGGTGCGCTCTGCGGAGCGTAGCCGGTCGGCGGCGCGGCGGGAATAGGGCCGGGCTGGGGCGTGCCCGCGGGCGCGGGGCCGGGGATCGGGCTAGTCATGGCGAATCTCCTTTTCGAGAGCATCGAGGTCATTGGCGAGGCGGATGAGCGCCTTTTCGGAGGTTGGGGGTGGGCCCCACAGGAGGGCGGAGCAGCGCGAGGCGGGCAGGCCTCGCTGTTCCATCGCGTGAGTGAGGGCTTCCCGGTCGGCGGTGTGCGCAACGCCCAGGGCGGTCGCGATGCGTGAGGCCGTGGAGCTGCGCAGTGCCTGCGCGGCGTGCTCGTAGGCGCGCTGGGAACGCATGAGGCGGGCCTTGCCGATAAGCGTCTCGGAGGCCGGGACCTCGATAGGGAGGCGCTCGGAGGTGAGGGGGCCGAGCCTGCGACCACGCGCGAGGCCCGCCAGCAGGCAAGCGGCGATGACCATGAGGAACGCGGGCATGAGGTACGGGGAGGTGAGCAGCTCCTCCGTCGACGTGCCCGTCGGGGTATCGGTGCGCGTCGGCGAATACCATGCGACCTTCGGGGTCCGGCCGATCGTGTTGATTGCCAGCGCGGCATTTCCTCCCTCGGAGATCGCGCGGTTGCGCAGGCGCAGGGAGTCGGGGATCAGAGCACGGAAACGGCCAGAGTCGGAGCGCTCGGCGTAGGCGTAGTTCCTGCCGTCGTCGGAGAAGCACAGCTGCCATCCGTTGGCTGGACCGGATAGTACGTAGTCCGAGGCCTGCAGATGCTGGGTGCGGCCCGCAATGTCGGATGTGCAGCCGGGGGTGAGCCACGTCTTGGAGCTGTATTCGCGTGCGGAACGCAAGCCCTGAAGGTAGACGGAGTATGACCCGTGATCATCCTCGAGACCCACGTAGACGACGTTCGTACGCGTCTCGATAGTCTTCGCCATCTCATCGGTCATACGCGATGGGAAAATAACGACGAGGGTCGTGTTCTCGTCGACCGACGCGGCCTGCTGTGCGCTCACTTCGCGCACGGAAATACCGTGGTTGCCCAGCACCTGTGCGAGGGCGCGTGCCCCATCTCCCTCCTTGTTCCGAATACCGACGGGTGCGTTGTTGTACCCAGCCTTGGGCAGGATGGACGCTGTGATCGCGAACAGCAGCGAGAACACGACGATGATGATCATCGGGCGTGCCGCGGCGAAGCGCTCGCGCGCCGTCGGAGTGACGACAGCGACCTGTTTGGCTTTCACGATGCCACCTCCGCATCGCGACACGCGCGCAGGAGGTCCGGGGTGAAGCGGCGCAACGCCTCAACATGATCGGATGAAACGCCGGAGCGGCCGTAGCGCACCTGGTCGAAGGTCTGCGCAAACTGATCGAGCTGGGGGCCGAACACGGGTGCAATTCGTGTCGCCGCCTGCGCCGCCTCGCGCGCCGTCAAGCCGGGTGTGGAGGTGACAACGTCCTGCGCGTCCAGGCCCAAAACCATGAGGCGGTACGCCCACACGTAGGCAAGGTCCCAGTCCTGGGCTGCCACGGCCTCGTCGAACGAGGCCTGGGCCTCCGTTTCGCTGGCCTCCGCCTCGAACACGGTGGGAGAGACGCGCTTGGCGAGGCGGATCGGGTTGAGGATGAGCGCAATGAGGATTGCGGCGACCGCGATGATTCCCACGATCATGAAGATCAGGGAGACCGGGGGAGTGCCCTGCCCCTTCCAGGACAGGGCATCCGAGAACCAGTCAATGAGCGACGCGATCCAGCGCGCGATGGGGTTGGGAACATTGGCGTACTCGCTGTGAGAGAGTTCCTCAACGATCCACTCGTGCGCCTCCCCCTCATCGGGGGTCAGCGGAGCATCGCAGGCGAGCAGGCCGTTCACTACTGCTGAGCGCCTGCCTGTGCGAGGACCGCGGCGAAGTTCTCCTTGCGGATGCGCAGATCCGTGTACATGAGCGTCTCGAATGCTGCAGAGAAGGGCAGCAGGAGCCCGGAGCCGAGCATGACGAAGAACATGGAGATCGCCAAGCCGATCGGGCTTGAGGGGTTGGACGTCACCAAGACCGTGATCAGGCCGCCGATGAGGCCGATGACGAATCCCATGAATCCACCGATGAATCCGACGACGATGTTCTGCAGCAGGAAGCGGCCGAGAGTCGGCCAGAATTCACCCTTGACGAGCGACCAGGAACGCTTCAGCGAAGCGACGGGACCGATCTCCTCCAGCACCGCGGAGATCGGGGCGAACAGCAGCTTGACCTGGAAGAAATACATCAGGATAAAGATGGGGATAATTGCAGCGAAGGCGAGAAGAGAGAGCCACCACATATCACGGTTACCGTTCTCCACTACGGCGATCGACGCGAAGACAGCGACGATCCAGAGGACAATCGGAACTGCCGTGATGAGAGCGGTCAACGCAAAGGAGCCGATGAGCGACCCGAGTCGCTTGCGCGTCATCGCCCACGCCTCGCTCAACGTCAGTTTCCTGCCGACCGTCATCTGGGAGACCGTCGCGGCCAGCAGGCCCGTGAGGATGCTCGTCCCCGCGAACGTGACGATCCATTGCACCAAGTTCGAAATCATTTGCAGGAGGAGAACGTTGGACCGATCCGTGATCGATTGCTGGAGCGCCTGGGGATCGTAGTCAGTGTTGGCGACGGACTCGTATCCGAGGCCTGAGAGCAGGATCGACACACTGGCGATCAGCGACACCAACAGCATGATGACGACGGTGAAGCCGAAGAGGACCTTCGGGTTCGAACGGATCGCCTCGAAGGCGCCGCTGAACAGGTCGCCGATCGTCAGGGGGCGCAAGGGGATGATGCCGGGCTTGGCCTGCCATCCCCACCGGTTGGTGGTGGAGTAGCCGGATGCCCCGGGCTGGGCGTTGTAGCCAGGCTGTGCGCCGTAGGTGGGCTGCGCGCCGTAGGCGGGGGCCTGGGGTGCGGCGTAGCCCTGCTGGGCTCCGTATCCCTGGGCGGCCTGGGGTGCGGCGTAGCCCTGCTGGGCTCCGTATCCCTGGGGGGCCTGGGGGGCCGTGTATCCCTGCTGAGCGCCGTAGCCTGGCTGTGCCCCGTATCCTGGCTGGGGCGTCGGTGCGCCGGACTCGGGCTGCGGCGTCCATCCCTGATAGGGAGCGGACGGATCGGGAGAGGTCCAGGGGGAGCTCATTGATGCCTCCGTGTTGATGGTGCTTCTACAGTGTCCATCCTGCCATATGCGCAACTTGCGCGAAACCTTATCTCGGGGAGAAATTGAGGGATGGCTGCGCGAGTCTCCTGCGGTCGTGACGATTTCGTGACACTATCGTGATATGAGTTCGCGCATCCTCGTCGTCGACGACGACGTCGCCCTGGCTGAGATGATCGGCATTGTCCTCCAGAACGAGGGCTATGACGTCGTCTTCTGTGCCGACGGATCCGCTGCGTTGGCTCAATTTCAAGAACACAATCCGGACCTGGTCCTCCTGGACGTCATGCTGCCCGGCATGGACGGCTTTGACGTGTGCCGCGCGATCCGTCGGGTCTCGGATGCTCCGATCGTTATGTTGACCGCCCGTTCCGACACCTCTGATGTCGTGACGGGTCTCGAGGCCGGCGCCGACGATTATGTTCCCAAGCCCTTCAAGCCCAAGGAGCTCGTCGCTCGCGTGCGGGCGCGCCTGCGTGGCCGCGAGGACTCGCAGGTCGATGAAGGCCTGACGCTCCAGGACCTGGCAATCGACGTTGCCGGCCATATCGTCAAGCGTGAGGGACGCGTCATCGCGCTGACTCCTCTGGAATTCGATCTGCTGGTGACCCTGGCGCGCTCACCCTGGAAGGTGTTCTCACGCGAGGAACTCCTCGAGCAGGTGTGGGGCTACCGTCACGCCGCCGACACCAGGCTCGTCAACGTCCACGTGCAGCGCCTGCGCTCCAAGATCGAACGTGACCCGGAGCGTCCCGAGCTGGTCGTGACAGTCCGCGGGGTTGGGTACCGTGCCGGCGCAGGGGCGTAGGGACACGCTCAAGGATCTGCTGCGTGCCGTCGCATCGTCGAGGCCGTGGTCCCTTCTCGCCTCTTCGCACCTCGCCAGGCGCATCCGG
Organism: Actinomyces sp.; assembly: GCA_018375675.1. GTDB lineage: Bacteria > Actinomycetota > Actinomycetes > Actinomycetales > Actinomycetaceae > Pauljensenia. Next base: position 43,093 of record JAHACW010000009.1, read on the forward strand.
CATTCCCTGTCCGCCCGTATCGCCCTGGCGATCACGGTCGCCGCGCTCGTTATCCTCCTCGTTTTTGGGGTGATCATCGCCTCCCAGCTGCGCACCTCCATGTTCGAGACGCGCAAGGATGCAATCCTGGCTGACGCGTCCCTGCGCTTTTCATCCGCGCAATCCGTGTTCTCCTCGTCCACGGCCTCGTCTCCCGCGCAGGTTCAGGAGTCCGCGCGCGGCGCGCTTGCCTCCCTCAAGGCCTCGGCGGCCGGCGCGGGTGCGACGAACGTGGCGCTGCTGCGCTCGGAGGGAGCCATGGCGTCGCTGCGCATCAACCAGATCGAGGATGAGCAGATGCGCACGCTGATCACCCCGCAGATGCGCACCGCGGTCTCGGGTGGGGGCGCGCAGTGGCAGTCGGTTGGCATCCGCTCGAGCGACTCCGACAAGGTGGTCCCCGGAATTCTCGTCGGTACTCAGGTGCAGCTGCCCCGCGCGGGTACGCACGAGCTCTACATTCTCTACTCGCTGTCTGCTGATCAGGCGCAGGTCGACGTGGTCCTGCGGGTCCTCGTCTTCTCCGCGCTTCCCATCATCGTGGCCCTGCCGATCGGCGTGTTCGCGCTGCTGCATCGCCTCCTGCTGCCCGTGCGCGTCACCGCCCAAGCTGCGACGAAGGCGTCGAAGGGAAACCTCGACGTGCGCGTGGACGTGCATGGAGACGACGAGATGGCCGACCTTGGGCACGCCTTCAATGCGATGACTTCCTCGCTCCAGGACACGATCTCGCGCTACGACGAGCTCGCTAAGCTCCAGCAGCGCTTCGTCTCCGACGTCTCCCATGAGCTGCGCACCCCGCTGACGACGATCCGCATGGCGGAGGACATCGTGTGGGACAACCGCGACGAACTGCCTGCCCATGCGCGCCGGTCCGCCGAGCTTCTGCACGACCAGACCGAACGCATGGAGCAGATGCTCGCGGACCTGCTGGAGATCTCCCGCTACGACGCTGCCAGCGCCCTGCTGGACGCCGAGGACCGCGACCTGCGTCCCATCGTCACTCGTGTCGTCGAAGGCTGCGCGGAACTTGCGCAGCGACAGAACGTGCGCGTCGAGACTGTGGCGCAGGGCAGAGTCGCGGCCGAGATTGATGAACGCCGTATCGAGCGCGTCATCCGTAACCTCGTTGTCAACGCGATCGAGCATGCCGATGGCACGCCCGTGACGATCACGCTTGCCGCGACCGAGACCGACGTCGCATGCCGCGTACGCGACCGCGGGGTGGGCATGACTCAGGAGGTCGCGGACCACGTCTTTGACCGCTTCTACCGCGCCGACACCGCCCGTGCCCGCACGACTGGCGGTACCGGCCTCGGCCTCGCGATTGCAACCGAGGACGTCGCTATCCACGGAGGACGCCTGCAGGCGTACGGAGAACCCGGGCGCGGCGCGTCCTTCCTGATGACCCTGCCCAAGCGTGCCGGCGAAGAGATCGTCAGCCGCCCCCTGGCCCTGTGGGAGGACGAATGAGACGTCGCCTGATGCCACTCGCGGTCGCCGCATGCCTGGCCCTCGCGGGATGTACCTCCCTGCCCACCTCCTCGGCACCCGCGCCCTTCGACGTGTCAGCTCGGGACGGCAGCGGCATCCAGTTTTCCGCCGAGGGCCCCTCCGACGGGGCGGACGCCGCGACCCTGGTGAGTGACTTCCTGCTGGCATGCGCGGCCGGCCCCCAGGATGACTACGCGACCGCGCGCCTGTTCCTGAGCGCAGCATCGGCGCGTTCATGGCAGCCGGAGACGGAAATCCTGGTCTATGACACGGACGCGGCCCCCGCCGTCACCGCCGGATCCGAGAACGCTTCCGAGGTGGACGTGACGGTCTCCGTGCTCGGCGTGGCCAGCATCGACGCGTCGGGCGTGCTGACCCGCGTCGCCGCCTCGACCGTGACGCGCACCTTCAGCCTCGTGCGTGAAGACGGACAGTGGCGCATCAACAGCCCCGAAAACATGGTCCTCATGAGTCGGGCGTCCTTCACGGCCTCGTTCTCCCTCGCTAATCTCTACTTCCCGACGACAGAGGGCGGGGACCTCGTTGCCGATCCTCGCTGGTACCCGTCGCGACGCCTGGCCTCCCATCTGCTCGCGGGCCTCGTCGAAGGGCCGCGTCAATCTCTCGAGCCGGTCACTGCGAACGCAATCCCGGCGGGCACGACCGTTCCCTCCCAGGGACTCGACGTCGTCGACGGGGTGGCGCGCGTGGAACTGAACGCGGTGACGCCCGCGACAGAGGGAGCGCGTGCGAACCTCGCGTGGGAGCTCACCCGCACCCTTACCCAGGTAGCGGACGTGTCGCAGGTGAGCATCTCTCTGTCCGGTGACGTGCTGGATGTGCAGGGGATCCCGGCGCCCCCGACCTACTCTCTTGACACTCTCGTCGGGGCGGGCCCCGACGGGGTGGGGATCGTGTCGTCGTCGGGGGTGACGAACCTGAGCGGCACCACTGACGCCTCCAACCCGACAGTCTCGCCCGTGGAAGCCTCCCTGGTCGCTTGGAGTGGCACCGATGGGGTGTACGCGCAGCGCGGCGGAACGTCGGTTGCATTCCTGCCCGGACAGGCGCCTCTCGGCCCGTCGGTGGACCGGTTCGGATGGGTGTGGGGGCCTGCCACGGCCTCGTCGGTGAGCGTCGGCGGGGGAGTCGATGGCGCGTTCAGTGTCAGCGTAGAGTCCGAGAGTGCCGGCGAGATTCACGCGGTGCGCATTTCCCCCGATGGTACGCGCGCGCTCGTCCTGCGCGGATCCGACGCGAGCGCGTGGGTGGGGGTCGTCGAACGTGGGGCCTCCGGGCGTCCGCTGGCGATCCGTGCCCTCGAACAGATCCCGCTCGAACACGGCTCTGTTGTCGACGCATCGTGGACGACGTCGACGGGCATCATGCTCGTTGTGCGTGCGACCGGCGAGGATGATCAGCTGGTTTCGCTGCCCCTGGGAGGTTTGCCCTCCAACGTGTCCCTCCCGATCCGCGTGACATCCATGAGTGCCGGTGGTTCCTCCTCCGCGGTCGTCATCTCGGGCACCGATGCCGCCGGCAAGGCGCAGGTACTTATCCGCTCGGGCGCGCTGTGGCAAAACGCCCCCGAGTCCCTCACTTCCGCCCGATACGCGGGGTAAGAACCGTGGTGGGTGGGAGCGGAGTCCGGAGCCTGATGCGGGGGTTTGTCGGCGCGCTCCTTCCCGTCCAATGCGCCGGGTGCCGCGCCTGGGACGAGGTCCTGTGTCCGTCGTGCCGATCCCTGGCTGGCGGCCCCGCGCACGTGGCCTCCCTTGAGGGCGTGCGAGGCCCCCTTCCCCTGGTGGCCATGGGGGACTACGACGGGCCGCTGCGCCGCATCGTCCTCTCCGCCAAGCACTCCGCGCGTACGGACCTCACCGATTTTCTCGACGAGGCCGGGGCCTGCCTCGGCGCCTCCCTTGCGTCCGTGCTGGGCGTGGCTGGGTCGCCCGCCGCCGCTGTGGGTTCCCTGGATGGGAGGGCGCCGTCGACCGGGAGCGCGGTGGACGTGTGGGTGGTGCCCGCGCCCTCATCGTGGAAGAGGCGCCTGCGGGGCAGGCAGGTGGCGCTGCCGCTGGCGCGCGCTGTTGCCCGGGCGTTGGCGGCAGGCGCGCGGCCGGGTGTGCGCGTGCGCGTGGTGGACGCGGCGCGGCTGCGTGTGGGCGCGACCTCCCAGTCGGGTAAGGCCGGTGCGCAGCGCACGGTGGGGCGCATGGGGTCGATGCGTGCGCTCGCGGTCCCGGGGCCTGGCGTGCGTGTTGTCGCGGTGGATGACGTGGTGACGACGGGCGCGACGGTTCGGGAAATGGAGCGTGTGTTGGGTGGGCTTGATGCGGTTGTGACTCTGTGTCGACCCGGGCTTATCTCATGACGCAGGTCACCGGCTGGGGTATGATGTGCGTACAGACTTTCGATAGCGTGAGCAGCAGGGACGCTCCTCACGTCAGTGCGGGAGGTGATAGCTCAGACCACGGTTCGGGCAGTGAGCACCGAACAATCCCCACCTGCGGGCAACGATGCCCGCCGCACACCATGGAGGAAACACATGGACATCACCGTCGTCGCACGTAATGCCGAGATTCACCCGAATTTCCGGGAATACGTGGAGGAGAAGGTTTCGAAGATCACTCAGTTCTACCCCCGCGCTCAGCGCGTCGATGTGGAGCTGACTCACGAACGTAACCCCCGCCAGGCTGACACCGCCGAGCGCATCGAGCTGACCGTTTACGGTAAGGGCCCGATCATCCGCGCTGAGGCTCAGTCCGCTGATCGCTACGCGGCCGTCGACATCGCCGCCGGCAAGCTCTACGAGCGCCTGCGCCGCCTGCGTGATCGCGTGAAGGACCACCGCCGTCGGTACCCGCGCGACCTGGCCGAAGCCGAAATCCTCGAAGCTCCCGTCGTCGAAGAGACGGTCGCGCCCGAACCCGAGGCTCCCAAGCCGCTGCGCAGCGCTGAGGATCTGAAGGTCGGAGAGGCTCGCGAGGAGCAGTGGGGTGATACCCCGATCATTGTCCGTCAGAAGGTGCACGAGGCCCCGCCGATGAGCGCGGACGAGGCTCTGGATCAGATGATGATGGTTGGCCACCCCTTCTTCCTCTTCGTCGACAAGGACACGAACCAGCCGTGCGTCGTCTACCACCGCCACGGGTGGACGTACGGCGTTCTTCGCTTGAACACGACAATCTGACGGTTGAAGGACCGCGGCGCCCCGGGCACCATGCCCGGGGCGCCCCCGTGTGTACGGAGCGCTTGATGCGCCTCCGTGTGCGCTGTGAGCGTTAAATGCGTCCATAGTTCGCGCGGGCGTTTCCACTTTGGGCAGTTAGTTCGTAAACTAATGGGTGGATTTGACTGTCCGCTCTACAAGGGGGCGGGCTATAGACGTCAGGAGCTATTCGTGTCGATTATTGACAAGATCCTTCGCGCTGGCGAAGGGCGTATGCTGCGCAAGCTGGACCGGCTTGCGTCGCAGGTTGATGCCTTGCAGGAGGATTTTGAGGCTCTGACGGACGAGGAGCTGCAGGCTAAGACCCAGGAGTTCAAGGATCGCCTCGAGGATGGCGAGACCCTGGACGACATCCTGGTCGAGGCGTTTGCGACGGTCCGTGAGGCCTCGTGGCGAATCCTGCGTATGCGTCCCTTCCACGTGCAGGTCATGGGTGGCATCGCCCTGCACCAGGGCAAGATCGCCGAAATGAAGACCGGTGAAGGTAAGACCCTGGTCGCCACGATGCCGTCGTACCTGCGTGCGCTGACCGGCAAGGGTGTGCACGTCGTGACGGTTAACGACTACCTGGCGAAGTACCAGTCGGACATCATGAGCCGCGTCTACAACTTCCTGGGCCTGACCTGCGGTTGTATTCTCGTGGGTCAGACGCCTGCCGAGCGCCGCGAGATGTACGCCTGCGACATTACCTACGGTACGAACAACGAGTTCGGCTTCGACTACCTGCGCGACAACATGGCGCAGGTGCCCGAGGATATGGTCCAGCGCGGCCACGCCTTCGTCATCGTCGACGAGGTTGACTCGATCCTCATCGATGAGGCCCGTACACCCCTCATCATTTCGGGCCCCGCTGACGGTGACCTGAACCGATGGTACGTGGAGTTCGCCCGCATCGCGCGCCTGCTCAAGCGCGACGAGGACTACGAGGTCGACGAGAAGAAGAAGACCGTCGGCATCCTGGAACCGGGCATCGACAAGGTCGAGGACCAGCTGGGTGTTGAGAACCTCTACGAGGCGGCGAACACCCCGCTGATCGGCTTCCTCAACAACGCGATCCGCGCCAAGGAGCTGTTCTTCAAGGACCGCGATTACATTGTGGACGCCGGCGAGGTCCTCATCGTCGACGAGCACACGGGCCGTGTCCTGCCGGGCCGCCGCTACAACGACGGCATGCACCAGGCGATCGAGGCCAAGGAAGGCGTGGAGATTAAGGCCGAGAACCAGACGCTCGCCACGATCACGCTGCAGAACTACTTCCGTCTGTACCCCGAGGGTTCGCGCTCGGGTATGACCGGTACTGCCGAGACCGAGGCCGCGGAGTTCGCGTCGACCTACAAGATCGACGTCATCCCGATCCCCACGAACAAGCCGATGATCCGCAAGGATCAGTCCGACCTCGTCTACCCGACGGAGAAGGGCAAGCTGAACGCGATCATCGAGGATGTCGTGGAGCGCCACGAGGCCGGCCAGCCGGTGCTCATCGGTACCGCCTCGGTCGAAAAGTCCGAGCTGCTCTCCCAGATGCTCAAGAAGAAGCACATCCCGCACCAGGTGCTCAACGCCAAGCAGCACGCCCGCGAGGCCGCCATCGTCGCGATGGCCGGCCGCAAGGGCGCGGTCACGGTGGCCACGAACATGGCCGGTCGTGGTACCGACATCATGCTGGGCGGTAACTCGGAGTTCCTCGCCCAGGCGAACCTGGCTGCCGAGGGCCTCGATCCGAAGGAGAACCCGGAGGAGTACCGCGAGGCGTGGCCCAAGGCTCTCGAGGCCGCGGAAGAGGCCGTCGAGGCCGAGCGTGAGGAGGTACGCGAGCTGGGTGGCCTGTACGTGCTCGGTTCGGAGCGCCACGAGTCGCGTCGTATCGACAACCAGCTCCGCGGACGTTCCGGCCGTCAGGGTGACCCGGGCGAGTCCCGCTTCTACCTGTCGATGGAAGACGACCTGATGCGCCTGTTCAACTCGGGCATGGCCCAGCGCATCATGGCCTCGGGTGCCTACCCGGAGGACATGCCGCTGGAAAACCGCATGGTGTCGCGCTCGATTGCGTCGGCCCAGCACCAGGTGGAGGCCCGCAACTTCGAGATCCGTAAGAACGTCCTGAAGTACGACGACGTCATGACGGGTCAGCGCGAGACGATCTACGCCGAACGCCGCAAGGTGCTCGAGGGCGAGGACATGGGCCCGCAGATGCGTGCGTTCATGGAGTCCCTCGTCACCGGCCTGGTCGACGAGGCGATCGTCGACAAGCCCGTGGACGAGTGGGATCTGCCCACCCTGTGGGAGCACCTGCGCGCCTACTACCCGCCGTCGGTCACGATCGAAGAGGTCGAGGAGGAACACGGTGGCGCCGCGTCCCTCGTGCGCGACGACCTGGTGACCGAGCTGGTCGGCGACATCCACGCCGTGTACGCGGACACCGAGGACCGCCTGAACGCCAACCCGCTGGCGCAGGCGCAGCTGGGCGATGAGCCCATTCGTACCCTCGAGCGTCGCGTCGTCATCTCCGTGGTGGATCGCCTGTGGCGCGAGCACCTCTACGAGATGGACTACCTGAAGGAAGGTATCGGCCTGCGTGCGATGGGTCAGCGCGACCCGCTCGTCGAGTACAAGGACGAGGGCGCCCAGATGTTCCAGGCGATGGTCGAGCGCATCCGCGAGGAGTCCGTTCAGCAGGTGTTCTCCTACGCTAAGCAGTTCGAGCGCGCCCTCGCCGCCGCCGAGGAGGAAGCCGGTGGTTCGATTGCTGCCGCCAGCGTTGCTCCCGCGCAGGAGGAGGCCGCGTCGTCTGAGGATACTGAGCCCAGCGTCGAGGATGTCGCCGCCGCCGAGTCCGCTGCCACTGCGGCTGCGCGCGAGGCCGTTGCTCACGCCCGTTCGGTGATGGGCAACGTGGGTCGCGCGAAGGCGCCGAACCGCGTGAGCTACAGCTCCGCTGAAGGCACCGAGTCGTCCGCGTCCTCGTCGAGCGGTAACCGCGCGGAGCGTCGCGCTGCCGCTAAGAAGCGTCGCCGCCGCTGATCGGTACACGTCACGGGTGAGGGGGTTCCTGCGGGAGCCCCCTCACCCGTTTGCGTATCTGTCGCGACTCGCGGCTGGTCCGTCAGGCGAGTTCGAGGGCCGTTGTGATCCAGCGTCCGTGGTACTCCTCGAGGCGCAGAGCAAGAGCGTAGGTGCGAGACACGGTGGAGACGATGACGGCGGCCTCTGTCGTGCGCTCGTCGAGGGGGCATGTGCGCACGTGGACGGGCCTCGTTCCCCGCGCGCACGGCGACATGTGGACGCACGCGAGGGCTCCGTAGAGGTCGGGCAGCATCCAACGGCGTAGCTGGGGTGCCTGGCGAACACCCGTGACGACCTCGACGATCGCGCGTGCGAGGTTCGCCGCCCACGGTCCGGGATCCGGAAGATTCTCCTGCGGGAGGGTGACGTAGTGGGTTGGTGTCGGCGATGTTGTCGCCCTGTAGACCAGCTCAGGATCCTGACTCCACCGGAACGGGGCGGGCTGGATCGGACGGGTGGGGGTGGGCCGCGTGCTGGTCCGTCGCCTGGGGGCCTCGGAGGTACGAGGCCGGGGCGCGATTTGGGTACTCATGGCAGCTCCTGGGGGATGGCGAGTGTCTGTCCTGGGTAGATGAGAGCGGGGTCGTGGACCGACTCGGAGTTGGCCGCGTGGATTGCCCGCCACGTGGCGTCGATGTGCGCGTCGTCCGCATTGGGGCGCAGGGACGCGGCGATCGACCAGAGTGAATCGCCCGTCGCGACCATGAGCGAGGTAGGGCCAGCGGGCGCTGGTGTGCAGGCGTTTGGATGAGGCGGTGGACTGGGAGCACGAGGTGTCGGGCGGCACCTATGGGGTTCCTCTTATCCGACATGCTCTGATGCGCGCGGGCGTGGATGTGGGTGTGTGGACGGTCGCCGCGTCGATGCACCGACAAAGCCTGACAGGCCTAAACATGCACCCGTGCCAGGCCAGGCGCGCCCCCAGTAACCCATGAGGATCACTGCGTGCACCGGTGGGATCAAGGCTCCCTGGATAGGGTGTGGATCACAGATTTCACCTATCTGCGGTGCGCGCATGGCTGGATCTACCTGTGCGCCGTGCGTGATGCACATTCGCGACGGGTCCTGCGATAGTCCAT